>JALZJC010000144.1 GCA_030859945.1 Actinomycetota bacterium
GACTGGCTCGTCGAGGAGATGTACGAGCAGTACCGCGGCGACCCGTCGTCGGTTAGCGAAGGATGGCAGGAGTTCTTCGCCGACTACCGCAAGGAGAACGGCGCTGCCACCGCTGAGGCGCCGCCGGAGGCGGCCCCAGCCGCAGCGCAGACAGTGCCGGTGCCCGAGGCACCTGCTCCCAAGAAGCCCACCGCGGCCGCCGCCGGCGCGCCGGCCGAGGGAACACCGCTTCGGGGAGCGGCGGCCGCGGTGGCCAGGAACATGGAGGCCAGCCTGGCCGTCCCCACGGCCACCAGCGTCCGGGTGGTGCCGGCCCGCCTGCTCGAGGTCAACCGCAGGATCTTGAACAACCACCTGGCTCGCACCCGGGGCGGGAAGGTCTCGCTCACCCACTTCATCGGTTACGCCGTGGTGCGGGCGCTGCGGAGCGTGCCGGTGATGAACTCCGCCTTCGTGCCCGGGAGCCCGCCGTCGGTGGTCCGCCACCAGCAGGTCGGTTTGGGCCTGGCCGTCGACGTGGCCAAGGATGACGGGAGCCGCACCCTCGTGGTCCCCTGCATCAAGGGTGCAGAGGGCCTCGACTTTCGAGGTTTCTGGCTGGCCTACGAGGAGCTCATCCGCAAGGTCCGGACCAACAAGCTGAACGCCGACGACTTCGCCGACGTCACCCTCACCCTCACCAACCCGGGCACCATCGGCACGGTGCAGTCCGTACCCCGGCTGATGCCCGGGCAGGGGGCGATCATCGCCGTCGGCGCCCTCGACTACCCGGCCGAGTACCAGGCTGCGGACCCCCGACGCCTGGCCGAGCTCGGGGTGAGCAAGGTCATGTCCGTGACCTCCACCTACGACCACCGGATCATCCAGGGAGCCGAGTCGGGGCTCTTCCTCCAGCAGGTGCATCGGCTCCTCCTCGGCGAGGACGACTTCTACCGGGACGTGTTCCGGGCCGTGGGCGTTCCCTACGCGCCCGCGGAGTGGCGGCCGGACGTCAATCCCGTGGACACCGAGGCAGCCCATCTCAGCAAGCAGATGCGGGTGCAGAGCCTCATCAACATGTACAGGGTGAGGGGCCACCTCATCGCCGACCTCGACCCGCTGGCGGTCAACGAACCCCGTATGCACCCCGAGCTCGACCCCTCCTCCTACGGGCTCACCATCTGGGACCTCGAACGCGAGTTCCTGACGGGTGGGCTGGCGGGTTGGGACACCATGACCCTCGGCCAGATCCTCGGGATCCTCCGGGACGCCTACTGCCGCACCGTGGGCGTGGAGTACATGCACATCCAGGAGCCGGACCAGAAGCGTTGGATCCAGGACCACGTGGAGGGCGTGAACGCCCAGCTCTCGGCGGAGGAGCAGCGCCACATCCTGGGCCGGCTCAACGCCGCCGAGGCCTTCGAACGGTTCCTGCACACCCGCTACGTGGGTCAGAAGCGTTTCGGGCTCGAAGGGAGTGAGTCGGCGATTCCGCTGTTGGACGCCGTCGTGGACGAGGCGGCCTCCGCTGGGCTGGCCGAGGTCGTGGTGGGGATGGCCCATCGCGGCCGGCTCAACGTCCTGGCCAACATCGTGGGCAAGTCCTACCGCGAGCTGTTCCGGGAGTTCGAGGGCGACATCGACCCCACCACCGTGCAGGGCTCTGGGGACGTCAAGTACCACAAGGGCGCGGCCGGAAAGTTCGTCGGCCTGTCGGGCCGCGAGATCCCCGTCACGCTCGCTTCCAACCCCTCGCACCTGGAGGCCGTCGACCCAGTCGTCGAGGGCATGACCCGCGCCAAGCAGGACCTCCTGGACCAAGGTGAGGCCTTTCCCGTGCTCTCGCTGCTGGTGCACGGCGACGCAGCCTTTGCCGGACAGGGTGTGGTGGCGGAGACGTTGAACCTGTCCGCGCTGCGGGGCTACCGCACGGGTGGCACCGTGCACCTCGTCATCAACAACCAGGTCGGCTTCACCACCGAGCCGGCATCAGCCCGGTCGTCGGTCTACGCCACCGACGTGGCCAAGATGGTGCAGGCGCCCGTCTTCCACGTCAACGGCGACGACCCCGAGGCATGCGTGAGGGTGGCCCGGCTGGCCTTCGCCTTCCGCCAGGCCTTCGCCAAGGACGTGGTCATCGACATGGTGTGCTATCGACGTTTCGGGCACAACGAGGGTGACGAGCCGAGCTACACCCAGCCCCAGATGTACGAGCGCATCCAGGATCGCCGTTCCGTCCGCAAGCTCTACACGGAGTCCCTCATCAACAGGGGCGACCTGACAGGAGAGGAAGCGGAGCGCGCCTTCGAGGACTTCTCGGCCCGCTTCCAGACCGCTCTGGACGAGACTCGCCAGTCAGCCCCGCCCCAGCCCACCTCGCTGGTGAGCCCCCCGTCGGTGGGATGGTCGCCGCCACCTGAGACAGGTGTGGAGAGGCCGGTGCTCGACCACGTGGCCACCGCCCTCCACTCGGCTCCCGAGGGCTTCACCGTCCACCCGAAGCTGGCCAAGCAGCTCGAGCAGCGTGCCCTCGTGTACGCCGATGGCGAGGTCGACTGGGCGCTGAGCGAGGCGCTGGCCTTCGGTTCGCTGCTGCTCGAAGGTCGAGACGTCCGCCTCGCCGGTCAGGACACCCGGCGCGGGACCTTCTCCCAGCGCCATGCCGTGCTGGTGGACTACCGGACCGGCGCCGAACACGTGCCTTTGGCAGGGCTGGCGCCACCAGGTCGACAGGGCCGCTTCTTCGTCTACGACTCGCTGCTGTCGGAGTACGCCGCCCTTGGCTTCGAGTACGGGTACTCCGTGGTGCACGGTGACGCCCTCGTGGCATGGGAGGCCCAGTTCGGTGACTTCGTCAACGGGGCCCAGGTCGTCGTCGATCAGTTCCTGGTGGCAGCCGAGGACAAGTGGGGCCAGGCTTCGGGCCTGGTCCTGTTGCTGCCCCATGGCCACGAGGGGCAGGGGCCCGAGCACTCCTCGGCTCGCCTCGAGCGCTTCCTCACCCAGTCGGCGGAGCACAACATCCAGGTCGTGAACTGCACCACGGCGGCGCAGTACTTCCACCTCCTTCGCGGCCAGGTCATGCGAGGACGACGAAAGCCGCTGGTCCTGCTGACGCCGAAGTCGCTGCTGCGCTCCCGACGGTCGCGGTCTCCGATCGAGGACCTGGTGGGCGGCCGGTTCCGCGAGGTGATCGACGACACGGCGCCCCAGGAGCCGGCCTCGGTGCGGCGTGTGCTCCTTGTCAGCGGCAAGGTGGCCTACGACGCCATGGCCCGGAGGGACGAGGCCGAGCTGCCGGTCGCCGTGGTGAGGGTGGAGCAGGTCTATCCGTGGCCCGAGGAGCAGCTGGCTGCGGTGTTGAGCCTTTACCCGCACGCCTCGCAGGTCTTCTGGGTGCAGGAGGAGCCGGAGAACATGGGAGCCTGGAACTTCGTACACGGCCGTCTGCACCGGCTCCTGCGAGACCGCTACCAGCTGCGCCATGTCAGCCGCATCGAGTCCGGAAGCCCAGCCGCGGGCAGCACCCTCCTGCACCAGATGGAGCAGGAGGACCTCATGGACCGGGCCTTCCACGACCTTCCGGAGTAACCATTGCCAAGGTGCACGAGGCATCGGAGTCACCATTTGGCCATGTTGGTTGTGGCCGCCGGCGGTCGCACTTGCTAGCGTTCAGCCCGTCAGGACCGCAAGGGAGGCAGATCAGGTGAGAGTGCGGATCGCAAGGCCAGTGGTGATCGGACTGCTCGGGTTACTGATGCTGGCGAGTTGCGGCGGCGGCGACGACGAGGAGAACACTCTGTCCGAGGAGGAGATGGTCCGGCAGGGCAATGAGATCTGCGTCGGCACCGCTCAGCGGATCGAGCAGGAGTCGGCGGCGCGCTTGGGCAGCGACCAGAACGTCGGCTCGACACAGCAGTTCGAGGACTTCGCCACCAAGATCGTCGTTCCCGAGATGGACAGCGCGGTCGACAGGCTGGAGGGCTTGAGGGTCCCGGAGGAGGAGAAGGACGACTTCGACGACTACCTTTCCGAGATCCGCAAGGCGCTCGATGACGACCTCAAGCAGGATCCGGTCGGCAGCCTCAGCCAGGTGGAGGCCCAGGATCCCTTCATCAAGGCCAACCGGCAGGCCAGGCGTCTGGGCCTCAGCGAGTGCGCCACGCTGAGCGACAAGATCAGGAGATCGGCTGACCGTAGCCCCAGGTAGCCTCGGCCGCGGGCCGAGCCAGGCGGTGATCAACCGGACGGTCGGCTGGGTGGGCTCCCGGGGGGCGGGCGCCATGGCTTACCCTCTGCCCTGAAGTGCCTGGCCGCCACGTCGTCGTCGACGGCTCCAACATCGCCACCGAGGGCCGTTCACTGCCGAGCCTCGCTCAGCTCGACGAAGCGGTGCGCGAGTACAGGCGGGAATATCCCGACGACGTGGTCACCGTGGTGGTCGACGCCACCTTCGGCCACCGCATCGAAGAGCCGGAGCGGGCTCCGTTCGATGAGGCCGTCGCCCACAACGAGGTGGTGTCGCCTCCTGCCGGCGCCATAGGGAGGGGCGACGCCTTCCTCCTCCGAATCGCCGAGAAGGTGGGCGCCACCGTCCTGTCGAACGACTCCTTCCAGGAGTTTCACGGTGAGCACGACTGGTTGTTCAACAACGGTCGCCTCATCGGGGGAAAGCCGGTTCCCGATGTGGGGTGGGTGTTCACACCTCGGACCCCGGTGCGTGGCCCTAAGAGCCGCGAGGCCGTCCGGACAGCCAAGAAGACGACAAAGAAGAGCGGGCCTGAGGAGCGCAAGGTCCGCCAGGCCATCGCCGTTGCCACCGAGGAGGTCGTGGAGCCGGAGTCGTCGTCGGTCAAGCGCCGCCACCGGCGTACAGCGGCTCCGCCGGCCGAGCCGGTCAACGAGCCACTGACCTTCATCGAGTTCGTGGCCAAGTACCCCCTGGGGAGCGAGGTGGAAGGCGAGGTCGACAGCTTTTCCTCGCACGGCGCCTTCGTGGACGCCGGCGGCGCCCGGTGTTACGTCCCCCTGAGCGGGCTCGGGGAACCACCGCCGCGGGCGGCGCGGGAGGTGGTGAAGAAGGGCGAGCGCCGGTCCTTCGTGATACAGGCGCTGGACCCGGCCCGGAGGGGCATCGAGCTGGCCCTGCCCGGACTGGCCCACGTCTCGGGGACGCCAACCCCCGAGACCGTGGAGGAGGAGATAAGGGATGGCGTGGCCAGGGCCCCGGTCAAGAAGGCGGTGGCCAAGAAGGCAACGGCCAAGAAGGCGGTGACCAAGAAGGCGGTGACCAAGAAAACCGGGGCCAAGAAGGCAGCGGCCAAGAAGGCGGTGACCGAGAAGACGGCGGCCACCAAGACCGCGGCCACCAAGACCGCAGCCAAGATGGAACCAGCCAGAAGGGGACCGGTCAGGACGGCCGTGGGCAAAGCTGCAGCCCGAGCCGGCCGAGCCGGGGCCCGACAAGCACCCGTCACCGAGACCACGCCCTAGACGTAGCCGGACCTGCGAGCATGCGCATCGCGACCTGGAACGTCAACTCGCTGAACGTGCGCCTGCCCCGCGTGGAGGATTGGCTCGGTTACGCCATGCCCGACGTTCTCTGCCTTCAGGAGACCAAGCTGGCAGACACGGCCTTCCCCGCCGTTGCCTTCGAGACCCTCGGCTACCAGTCGGTGCACCACGGCGGCGGCCGGTGGAACGGGGTGGCCATCCTCAGCCGGCTGCCCATCACCGATGTCGTGTACGGGTTCTGCCAAGGGCTCGAGGCCGACAGGGACGCCCGTCTGGTGTCCGCAACCTGCGGCGATGTCCGAGTGTCGAGCGCCTATGTGCCCAACGGGCGCAGCGTGGGAAGCGAGCACTTCGCCTACAAGCTGTCCTGGTTGGACCGGCTCCGACGCCATCTGGACGCCACATGTGATCCCGATGCCCCGGTGGCAGTGTGTGGCGACTTCAACGTGGCCCCCGAGGACCGGGACGTGTGGGACCCAGCCCGCTTCGTGGGCTCCACCCATGTGACCGAGGGGGAGCGTGAGGCCCTGGCTCGCCTCCAGGCTTGGGGTCTCGAGGACGCCTTTCGCATCCGCTATCAGGAGGACCGGCTCTTCACGTACTGGGACTACCGGGCCGGCGACTTTCACGAGCACCGCGGCATGCGCATCGACCTCATCCTCGTGAGCAAGCCCGTGGCCGAGAAGGTCAGCTATGCCCTGATCGATCGCTTCGCCCGCAAGGGCAAGCTCCCGTCAGACCACGCCCCCCTGCTGATCGACGTGGCGGACTGAGGTCCCGCTCGACCGGTTTGGCAGAAGGCTGGTCTCAGTCCCGCAGACGAGTGCGGAGCTTCTCCAGACCCGACGCCAGGACCTGGCGCACCTCGGCGCGGGGCAAGCCGAGCTCGTTGCGGAGCTGCTTCATGGTGCGAGGGCTCCGGCCGTCCAGCCCGTAGTGGGCCATGACCACCCGGCGCTCGGTGTCGTCGAGCCCGTCCAGGAGATGGGTCGAGTCGGCGCTGAGCGAGAGGAGGTCATCGTCCACGTCGGCGGTGGGATCGTTGGCCTCGGCAATGTCGTCGGGATAGGGCCAGCCGTCCTCGGCGGGCCACACGAAGGTCGCCATCCACAAGTTGTCGCGCCGGAGTGGCGGGGAGTCAACCCCTGGGAGTCGTCAACCCCCGTCGGCCAGCAGGGCGAGGAGGGTGTCGCCGTAGCGCTCGGCCTTCACCGGCCCCAGGCCCGGCAGCGCCAGCAGTTCGGCCCGCGTGGAGGGACGGGCCTCGGCCAGGGCCCCCAGCGTCGCGTCGTGGAAGATCACGTGGGCCGGCACCCCCGACGCTCGGGCCATGGCCGATCGCCAGTCACGGAGAGCGGCGAGCGCACCGCCGGCGGCATCTGGGGCGGCGCCATCCGAGCATGGGCCGTGCGGGCCGGCACCACGGCCGCGGCGCTGCCGCAGCTCGTCTCGCTGGGCTCGGATACGGGGAGGGATCTCGCCAGGCCGGTCGCCACCTCGGGTCATGGCGGCGACGGTGGCCTCGATCAGCTCGAGATAGGGCGAGGGGCCGCGGACCACGGTTCGGGAGCCGAACGTGCGGCGCTCGGCCCACGTGCAGTGCACCTCGTCGAGGGTTCGGGTGAGGGCCACGTGGAGCAGTCGTCGCTCTTCGTCCTGGGCCACCGGGCTCCGGGCATGGCCGATGGGGACCAGGCCGCTCTCGAGACCGGCCACGACCACGACCGGCCACTCCAGCCCCTTGGCCCGGTGGAATGTGGTGAGCTCCACAGTGTCGCCGCCCCCATTGGCGGCATCACCGCCACCGCCGGGCCGGAGCCACGCCAGGAAGGCATCGGGTGAGGCGGCTGGGTCCAGGGCCGCGTAGTCGTGTCCCAGGCGCACGAGGGCCTCGAGGTTCTGCCTCTGCTCGTCGTCGCCGGTCTCGGTGGCCATTGCCTCCACGTCCGAGAGCAGGGACCTGAACTGGGAGCCGCTGGCGCCTCTGCGCATCTGGGCCAGGGCGGCCTTGACCTCTGGCTGATGCACGAGAGCGCCGTCGCCGGTGAGCCGGCAGGGCACGGCGGCGCCTCGGAGGTGCTCTTCCAGGACCACCAACTGGGCGTTGGTGCGGGCCAGGACGGCCATACGGCTCCACCTCCTGGCCGGGCCCTGTGCCCGGCGCAGGATGCGGGCGATGCCCCGAGCCTCGGCCACGTCGGTCTCGAACCGGCGGACGACGGGAAGTGGCCCGTCGGGGCGGGTGGCCTCCACTCCGGGGGCACCAGGACCAAGGACAGCAGCGGCCACCGACACCACCTGGGGGGTCGACCGGTGGTTGTGGTCGAGGCGGAGAACCTCGGCCCGGGGGAAGTGCCGCTGGAACTGGGTGAGCAGCGTCGGGTCGGCTCCGTTCCAGGCGTAGATGGCCTGGTTCGGGTCACCCACCACGCACAGGTCCGAGCGCCCGCCGAGCCAGGCTGTGAGCAGGCGGAACTGCACCGGGTTGACGTCCTGGAACTCATCGACGAAGAAGTGACGGAAGCGCCATCGCTGGCCAGCGGCGAACTCGGCATCTCCCTCCAGGGCGTGGACGCAATCGCGGAGAAGGTCGTCGAAGTCCACCATGCGCCTGCGGCGCTTCTCGTCCTCGTAGCGCTGGTAGATGTCGGCCATGGTGGCGAACGGGAACTGGAGCCGACGCCCGCACGCCTCGGCCTCCTCCTCGTAGCTCGACGGCGCCACCATGCGGGCCTTGGCCCATTCGATCTCGGCCGCCAGGTCGGCGGCGCGGACCAGGCCCGGGTTCCGGCTTCCGGCGGCGGCCCGCGGGAGGAGTGGCCCCAGCAGGCGCAGCTTGCTCTCCAGCAGAGTGGGCGCCGGCTGGCCACGGTCCGCCCAGCGCCGCCGGAGCTCGGTGTAGGCGATGGCGTGGAAGGTCCCCGCCGCCACCTGGCTCCGCACGCCCAGAGCCTGGAGACGACTGCGGAGCTCGCCGGCCGCCTTGCGGGTGAAGGTGAGCACCAGAGCGCGCGAAGCGTCGGCGCTCCCTGCAAGGACGCGGTGGGCGATGCGCCGGGTGAGCACCCGCGTCTTCCCCGACCCTGCGCCGGCCAGGATGCACAGAGGAGCGGCCTCGGAGAGGATCGCCTTCCGTTGGGAGGGGTCGAGGCCCTCGAGCAGCGACATGGTTCGCACGGTATCGGGGGGGTCTGACAGTCCGGTGGATGGTGCGGTCGGGCGGGCCTGCAGCGCGGAAACGGCCCCGAGTAGCCGGTCGGCCGGAGCCTTCCGCGCTTCTCGGGGCCGTGCCCTCGGACCACGGCCTTGTCGCCCGGTGGGCGGCAACCCGGTGGACGCAGTGTGGGTGCCTTCAAAGAAGACCCCACGTAAAGCTGTGGCCCTTGCCCTGGCACTGCACATCAGCCTCCGCCGTGGTGGGCGCCCCTGCGGCCCCCACACCTCGGCTTCGGCCGACTGCGTCGTACCGGAGTGCGGGCACTATGCGACGGGGGCGGCGCGGCGTCAAGGGAACGGCCGAAATCCCCAGCTAATCCAGCCCATGTCCCCGCTGTCCCCATCACCGTCCCCACGACATCCACAGGTCCGGGAGATGACCGGGGGTTCGGGATAGGTTCGCCGTCGTGCTCAGGTCCTTCGCCGATGGCCAGCTGTTCGGCGCCGCCCACGGCGTGACCCCCGCGTCGGTGCTGGCCCTCCCGGGGTGGGCGCGCACCCACCGGGACTTCGACGCCACCCTCGAAGGTCTCGACGCCATCGCCGTGGACCTCCCCGGGTTCGGCGCCAGTCCCGAGCCCCCCGAGGCCTGGGGCGGGGCAGGCTACGCCGAGGCGGTGGCGCCGGTGCTGGACGAGATGGCCCGCCCTGCCGTGGTGGTGGGTCACTCCTTCGGTGGCCGGGTGGCGGTGCACCTGGCTCTCCTGCGTCCGGAGCGGGTGGCGGCCCTCGTGCTCACCGGCGTGCCGCTGCTCCGCCGCCCCGGGTCGTCACCAGCCAAGGCGGCGTTGGCCTATCGAGCGGCCCGGGCCTTGCACCGGCGGGGGCTGGTGGGGGAGAGGGCCATGGGTGCGCTTCGCGAGCGGTACGGCTCGGCCGACTACCGGGCCGCCAAGGGCATCATGCGCCAGGTGCTGGTGCGGGTGGTCAACGAGACCTACGAGGAGCAGTTGGCGGCCGTCGCCTGCCCCGTGGAGCTGGTGTGGGGCGAGGACGACGCCGAGGTTCCGGTGACCGTGGCCGAGGCCGCTTCACGCCTGCTGGCGGACGCCTCCCTGACCGTGGTGCCGGGCGCCGGCCACATGGTGCCCCAGCGCGCGCCGGCGGAGCTTCGGGACGCGGTGACGCGGCACCTGCGTTCCCGGCTGTAGCTGGTGGACATCGAGCCCATGGAGGTTGTCGCCGTTGCCGCCGGGCACGTGGCCGCGGTCTTCGCCGGGGTCCGCTGGCTGCGGGTGGCTCAGCGTGAGCACTACGTACCCGGGTCGGTGACCCGTTTCGCCGTGCGGTGGTGGGGGAGGGGAAGGAACCTCGTTCTCCTCGTGGTCATCGTCGTCACCCTCCCGGTCACGGAAGCGGTGCCGTTGCTGGCGCTGGTGGCCAGCGCCGCCCTCGTGGTGGGGCCGATCGGGCTCTCGCTCCGGGGCCGGACGTCGAAGCTGGCGTGGACCCGCCGCCTCCGCACCCTGGCCGGGGTGTGGGTGGTACTGCACGTCCTGGTCGTTGTCCTCGCGGCCTTGGGCGCCGCCGTGGCCACAGGCCCGGTGCTGGCCGCGGCAGGGGCCGGGGTGCTGATCGACCTCGCCCTGTTCATCACCGCCCCGCTCGAGCGCCGGCTGGTCCGACCCTTCGTTCACCGAGCTGCAGCCCGCCTGAAGCAGGTGGGCCCCACCGTCGTGGCCATCACCGGCTCCTACGGCAAGACCAGCACCAAGGTCCTCGTGGCCCACCTGCTGGAGGCCACCCGTTCGGTGCTGGCCACGCCGGCAAGCTTCAACAACCGGGCCGGGCTGGCCCGGGCCGTGAACGAGCACCTCACGCCGGGCACGGAGGTCTTCGTGGCCGAGATGGGCACCTACGGCAAGGGCGAGATCGCCGACCTGTGCTCGTGGTGCCCCCCCGACATCGCCGTCATCACCGCCATCGGCCCCGTGCACCTCGAGCGCATGAGGAGCGAGGAGGCCATCCTCGAGGCCAAGGCCGAGATCCTGGAGCGAGCGGGGTTGGCGGTGCTCAACGTCGACCACCCCCTCCTGGAGCGCCTGGCAAGGGAGCGAGCAGAAGCGGGCCAGCGGGTGGTGCGGTGCTCGGCCGTCTCTACCGACGCCGACGTGACCCTGGTGGCTGGTGAGCTGTGTGCCGGCGGCCGCCCGATCGGCCGGGTGGAAGACGCGGATGCCGCGTCCACCAACGTCGCCTGCGCCGCGGCCGTGGCCCTCGAGCTGGGCGTGCCCCCCGACGTCGTCGCCGTGCGACTGGCGTCGCTGCCCACGGCGGAGCACCGGCTCAGCGTGGCAAGAGGATCGAGCGGGGCCGTGGTGGTGGACGACACCTACAACGCCAACCCGGCCGGAGCGGCCCGGGCCCTGGCCACGCTGGCCGCTCAGGCGTCCCCCACAGGCAAGCGGGTGGTGGTGACTCCCGGCATGGTCGAGCTCGGCCCCCGCCAGTTCGACGAGAACGCCGCCTTCGCCTCCGCGGCGGCAGAGGCCGGCTCCCACCTGGTGGTGGTGGGCCGGAGCAACCGCAAGTCCCTCCTCGAGGGGGCCAAGGCGGGATCGGCCGAAGTCGTGGTGGTCGACACCCGGGACCAGGCCGTGGCCTGGGTGCGGGAGCATGTGGGTGAGGGCGATGCTGTCCTGTACGAGAACGACTTGCCCGACCACTTTCCCTGAGCGAGCCCGCTAGGAGGCCCATGGCCAAGCCAGCCGTACTCTTCGGAGGTCCCTCGCCCGAGCACGACGTGAGCGTCGTCACCGGGCTGCAGGCAACGCGCGAGCTGGGCGACGTCACGGCCGTCTACTGGGCCAAGACCGGTGACTTCTGGGACGTCGACCCCGGCCTCGAGGCGCGCCACTTCGCCGAGGGAGTTCCCCGCAAGTCCGCTCAACTCCGGCTGGTGGCCGGTGAGGGCCTGGTGGGCAGGAGGCGCCCTCTCGACGTCTCCGCGGTGGTTAACTGCTGCCACGGTGGCCCGGGTGAGGACGGCACCATCCAGGCATGTCTCGACCTGGCCGGCATCGCCTACACCGGGCCGACCGTGGCCGGCGCCGCCCTGGGCATGGACAAGCTGGCCTTTGGCCACGTGGTCCGGGGCGCGGGCCTGCCGTCGCTGCCGCGGGTGCTGCTCACCGACGACGCTGCGCCGCCCTTCGCGGGCCCTTACATCGTGAAGCCCCGCTACGGAGGCTCTTCCATAGGCATCGAGGTCGTGGCCGACGCCGGCACCGCCCAGGCCCTGCTGCGCTCCGCGCCTCACCTGCGCGCCGGAGCGGTGGTGGAGCCCTTCCGAGCCGGTGCCGCTGACCTCAACGTGGCCGTGCGGTCGTGGCCCGAGCTGGCTCTGTCAGCCATCGAGCGACCCGTGCGTCACGCCGACGCGGGCCACATCCTCGACTACCGCCACAAGTACGTGGGCGGCGAGGGCATGGTGAGCGCCCCCAGAGAGCTCCCGGCGGACCTTCCCAGCGACGTGGCTGGAAGTATCCGGGAGATGGCCACGACGGTGGCGCGACTGACCGGTCTGCGCGGGGTGGCTCGCATCGACTTTCTCGGCGCCGAGGGAGAGCTGCTCGTCAACGAGATCAACACCATCCCCGGTTCGCTTGCCAAGTACCTGTGGGTGGATCCGGAGGTTCCCTTCAGCCGGCTGCTGGCCGACCTCCTCGACGAGGCGGTGCGCCGGCCCGCCTTCCACTACAGCACCGCCGGTGCCGACGGGTCGGCGTTGCGATCGGCAGGCGCCATCGCCGACAAGCTGGGCTGATCCCCTGCGCCTACGCTGACGCATCCCCAGTGCCTCCACCAACGGCATCCGCGTCGAGTACCAGACGTTGGGTGACCGCGCCCAGCCGACGCTCCTGCTGATCCCGGGACTCGGGGGACAGCTCACGGGATGGCCCGAGAAGTTCTGCGCCGACCTGGCTTCCCGGGGCTTCTTCTTGGTGCGCTTCGACAACCGCGACGCGGGACTGTCGACCTCCATCGAGGGCGGGCCGGTCGCCGATCCCATGGCCGTTTACCTCGGCGATCGCTCGTCGGTGTCCTACACGCTGGAGGACATGGCCGATGACGCCGGCGGGCTGATCGACGCCCTCGGGATCGGCGCCGCCCACCTGGTGGGCATCTCGATGGGAGGCATGATCGCCCAGGCCCTCGCGGCCCGACACCCGTCGAAGACGCTCAGCCTCTGTTCGATCAGCTCCACCACCGGTGAGGGCTCTGTGGGCCAGCCCACGGCCGAGGCCTTCGAGCTCCTGGCCCGACCACCGGCCACCACGCGGGAGGAGTACGTGGAAGCCGGCGTGGCGTCCCACCAGGTGCTCGGGTCCCGCCCCTACCCGACCGACGAGGCCGAGATGCGGGCGCGGGCGGCCGACCGGTACGACCGTGGCTTCAACCCCCAGGGTGTCGCTCGTCAGCTGTGCGCCATCCTTGCCTCGGGGGACCGCACCGCGAGCCTGGCCAAGATCAGCGCCCCCACGCTCGTCGTCCACGGCACCGAGGACGCCTTGATCCAGCCCAGTGGAGGGGAGGCAACGGCCAAGGCCATCCCGGGAGCGGAGCTCTTGATGATCGAAGGCATGGGACACGACCTCCCGTCCGGGGTCTGGCCACAGGTCGTGGACGCCGTCGTCGCCAATGCCGCCCGGGCCCATCAGTAGGCAGACGGGAACGGTCCCTTTACCACCCGGCGTGCCAAGATCACGCCATGTCCATAGTGCGGATCAACGCCATCACGGTGCCACCGGGGCGGGGCGACGAGCTGGCGGCCCGCTTCGCGGCTCGCGCCGGCCAGGTGGAGCAGAGCGACGGCTTCGAGGAGTTCCAGTTACTGCGGCCCACCGACGATCGGGAGACATGGCTCGTCTACACCCGCTGGAGGGACGAGGCGGCCTTCGAGGCCTGGGCCAGCTCGCAGGCCTTCCAGCAGGGTCACGCCAAGGCGCAGGGGTCCAGCCAGCCCGTGGCCACGGGCTCGGAGCTGTGGTCGTTCAGCGTCGAGCAGCGCACCCCGGGCGCCTAGCGCACCGGCCCGCTCTGGCCCTCGCCTCGCTCCTCGACGTCCACACCGGCTGGGCCTGGTTCATGATCGTGGGCAACGGTCTGGCCGGGCTGTGGGCTCTGGCCGCCCACCGGGTGCACGGGTTGCGCACCCCGGCGCTGTGGAGGTTCACCCTGGTGGTGCAGCTCTCGGTGTTCGTCCAGGCCGCTTTGGGTGTGGCCATCGTGGCGGGCCAGAAGATCGAGGCCGACCGGTTCCACATGTTCTACGGGTTCTTGGCCATCATCGCCGTCGGGATCCTCTACTCGTACCGCCAGCAGCTGCGCGACCGCCAGTACCTGCTGTACGGCTTCGGTGGCCTGTTCGTGATGGGCCTGGGCATCCGGGCCCTGCTGATTGTGGGATAGGGCTAGAGGTTCACCACCTGGCAAGTGGTGGTGCGGGTGATGCCGTCGATGAGCTGCATCTGGGACACCACCATGCGCCCGAGCTCGTCCACCGATTCGGCCTCCGCTCTCACGATCACGTCATAGGGACCGGTCACGTTCTCGGCGGAGACGATGCCGTCGATGCCTTGGATCTCCTTCGCCACCTGGGCCGACTTGCCCACCTCGGCCTGGATGAGCACGTAGGCAGATACCGCCACGGCCACCCTCCTCTCGCTCAGCGCCAAGCACTCTAGCTTGGGGCCATGACCATGACCGGCCAGCTCATCCCCCGCGACGTGCTATTCGGAAATCCCGAGCGGGTGCAACCGAGGATCTCGCCCGACGGGCGGCGGTTGGCCTACATCGCCCCCGTGGACGGGGTGCTCAACGTGTGGGTGGGCGAGCTCGGAGGGGACGAGTTCCAGCCGGTCACCGACGACCGCGACCGCGGCATCCGCCAGTACTTCTGGGCCCACGACGACCGCCACCTCCTCTACCTGCAGGACAAGGGGGGGGACGAGAACTGGCGCCTCTACGCCGTCGACCTCGACACCGGGAACGTTCGCGACCTGACGCCCTTCGACGACGTTCAGGCCCAGGTGGTGGACGCCTCCAAGAACCACCCGGACCGGATCCTCGTGGGCCTCAACAAGGACAACCCGGAGCTGCACGACGTGTACCGCCTGGACCTGGCCAGTGGTGAGCTGGCCAAGGTGGTGGAGAACCCCGGGTTTCTGGACTGGGTCGCCGACGCCGACCTGCGGGTGCGGGGCGGGTCCGCCCCCACCCCCGACGGCGGCATGAACGTCATGGTGCGAGACACCGAGTCGGACGACTGGCGGGTCTTGTTCGAGGTTTCCCAGGAGGATGCGCTCACGACCGGCGTGGTCGGCTTCACCGCCGACGGCGAGAGGCTGCACGTCATCACCTCCCGGGGCGCCAACGCCGGACGGCTGGTGCGCATGAACCTGGCCGACCTCGGTGAGGAGGTGATAGCCGAGGACCCCACCTATGACGTATCCGACGTCGTCATCCATCCCGACACACGCCAGGTCCAGCTGGTGGCCTTCCTCCGGGAGCGGGTCGGCTGGCAGGTGTTGGATCCCACCGTGGCAGAGGACGTGGACGCCATGAGGGCGTTGCACCCCGGGGACATGGGGTTGGTGGGCAGAGACCACGCCGACTGTGTGTGGCTGGCCGCTTTCACGGCTGACGACGGGCCCGCCTCCTACTACGCCTTCGACCGGGAGTCCAAGGAGGCCACCTTCCTCTTCGAGCACCAGCCGGCCCTGTCCAACTACGCGTTGTCCTCGATGGAGCCGTTCTCCTATGTCGCTCGAGACGGCCTGACCGTCCACGGCTACCTCACCTTCCCCGCCGGCGTGGAGCGAGCCGGTCTACCGGCCGTGCTCAATGTCCACGGGGGCCCCTGGGGACGGGACACGTGGGGCTTCGACCCCGAGGCCCAATGGCTGGCCGACAGGGGTTACCTGTGCGTCCAGGTGAACTTCCGGGGTTCCACGGGCTACGGCAAGGACTTCGTGAACGCCGGCGACCGGGAATGGGGAGCCAGGATGCACGACGACCTGCTCGACGCCGTGGCCTGGGTGGTGGATCAGGGCTACGCCGATCCCGAACGGGTGGGGATCTATGGCGGCTCCTACGGCGGGTATGCGGCGCTGGTGGGAGCCACCTTCACGCCCGAGGTCTTCCGCTGCGCCGTGGACCTGGTGGGCCCGTCCAACCTCAAGACCCTGATCGAGAGCATCCCGCCCTACTGGGCCCCGCTCCTGTCCACCTTCCACACCCGGGTGGGCAACCCCGAGACCGAGGAGGACTTCTTGTGGTCGCGCTCACCGCTGTCCAAGGTGGGCAACGTGAACATTCCCCTCCTCATCGCCCAGGGCGCCAACGACCCCCGGGTCAAGCAGGCGGAGTCCGAGCAGATCGTCGCCGCTCTGAGGGAGAAGGGCATCGACCACGAGTACCTGCTCTTCGAGGACGAGGGGCACGGCTTCGCCAAGCCCGAGAACCGCCTCCGCTTCTACGCCGCCGCCGAGCGCTTCCTGGCCCAGCACCTGGGTGGCAGGTGCGAGGACTGAGCGGCTCACCCGCCCGCTGGGTGACCCAGCCGTGAATGTGGTGTCAGCCCGGAGGGAAGTCCAGGCCCAGGAGCCCGTCGACGGCGAGGCCGTAGTCCATGCGCTCCCCGGCCCAGCGGGGCACGCAGGTGCCCGGGCCGATGTCCAGGCCGCGACGGCGATTCACCGCCCCAACGTCGCAGTGACTCGGGCTGGCCCTCGGAGCGTCCGGGATCGGCTCGCCGCCAGGGCGCGTGAACCGAAAGTGACCGTGGCCGTCGGCGTGCACTCCGAACCCGTCTTCGTGGACGAGGCGGTGGTGGCGTCGACACAGGAGGAGCAAGTTGGCCAGGCTCGTCTCGCCTCCGTGGGCCCAGTGGCGGACGTGATGGCCGTCCACGAAGGACCGCTGAGTGCAGCTCGGGAAACGGCAGCCTCTGTCGCGTGACTTGAGTGCCCGCCTGATGGCCGGAGGGATGGTGCGAGTCTTCCTGCCCACGTTGAGCGGCTCGCCGTCACCGCTCTCCTGGATGGCCACAACGCTGGCGTCACAGCCCAGGCGGCGCGCCGTCTCGGGCGCCAGGGATGGACCGTCCTCGAGCTCGCACCTCCCGCTGCCTTGATCTAGGACTTCCGAGTCGACGTGCAGGACGACCTGGTACCGGTCCCCACCCGTGGCGTCGGCGGCGCTGGCCGCCAGCGCGGTCTGAGCCATGGCCACCAAGGCGTCGGCGTTGCGTGCTGCGGCAGAAGGCGTTTCAGCTGAAACGTTCTCTTCCTCTCCCTGCGCACTGAGTGATTGGCGGGCGGCCTCGATGGCGGAGACGAACGCTGCTCCGTCCTCTGGGCTCAAGCGACCAGAGATCACGAGAGAGCCGTCGTCGTCCCACGACCAGCGCACGTAGCGTTGATCGTGACGCCGGTTGGCCTGCTCAACCTCGTCAGCGGTGAGGACCCGTCGGTAGGTGCGCACGAGTCGTTCCAGCTGCGCGGTGGTGGCCGTCCGGGCGAGCTCTTCCAGCTCGGCTTGGTTGGTGGAGGTGGCGACGCGGGTGAGGGCGCGAACCTTGGAGTAGCTGAGCTCGCCGCGGCTGAATGCCTCGCTGATGTGAGGCAGGTCCTCGAGCTTGCGAGCCACTCGCACCTTCTCCCTGGCCGCGTTCAAGGCAACGCCGCAGCGCCAGCTCAGCCAGTGGGCGCACGACTTGCAACCCCAAGTGGCCCAGCCCTCCCGGCGGTCGAACTCCGCCACGAGGCCCAACCAGCGGCTGGTGGCAGCCCAGATGTGGGCGGCGAGCCCGGTGATCTCGGCCTCCAATCGCTCGAGGGGAAGCTCAGAGGTTTCGGGAACGGCGGCGGTCTCAGTCACGCCGCCATTCTAGCGAACATATGTTCGCCATGGGATAGGTACAGCTGGGTTTCGAGGCCTTCCCGGAAGCGAGGGTCAGCTCCGCCGGGCCGAGGACGGACCGCCGCCCCTACAGCTTGTCGACGGTGGCCCCGCCGCTGGCCTTGACCAGCCAGCCTTCGTCGAGGGCGCCGGCCTCGGCGAGGGCGACCACGCAACCACCGAAGCCGGCGCCGGTGAGGCGGGCACCGTGAACCCCGGGGACGTCGAGCAGGCGGTCGACGAGGCGGTCCAGGGCGGTGGTGGACACGTCGAAGTCGGTGGCCAGGCTCCGGTGGCTCTCCACCATGAGCCGGCCCGCCTCGGGGAGGTCACCGCCGGCCAGGGCGCCGGCGAACCCCAGCACCCGGGCGTTCTCCGTGACCACGTGGCGGGCCCTCCGGCGGAGAACGGGTTCGTCCATCCCGGCCACGTCGTCGACATTGGCCTCCCGGAGGGGCCCCAGCATCGCGGTCGCGGCCTCGCACTCGGCGCGCCGCTCGGCGTAGGCCGACGTGGACAGCGAACGCCGCTGGCCGGAGTGGACCACCACCACGTCGACACCGTCGGGGACCGGCACGGGCGTCACGGACAGGGAGGAGCAGTCGATGAGCAGGCCATGTCCGGGCACTCCGGCAGCAGATGCCAGCTGGTCCATGATCCCGCACGGCACGCCCGACGCCGCCTGCTCCGCCCGCTGGCAGACGCGTGCCAGCTCCAGCCGGGGACCGTCGAATCCCAGGGCCAGGGCCAGCGCGACCTCCAGGGCCGCGCTCGAGGACAGCCCGGCGCCGATGGGCAGATCGGTGCGCACCGTGCCGACACCTCCGACGGGCGGCCGCATCTCGTGCACCACCCCGGCCACCAACCGGGCCCACGGCGGCCAGGCCGCCGTCGGATCGGCCATGTCCAGGTGAACCACGGCGGGCTCCTCCTCGTCGGCCGACTTCAGCACCAACTGCTCGCCGCTGCGCTCCAGCACCACGGTGGTGCCCCGGTCGATGGCCATGGGCAGCACCAGTCCGCCCGTGTAGTCGGTGTGGTCGCCGATGAGGTTGACCCGTCCCGGGGCGTAAGCGCGTACCGTCACAGCGTCGTCAGCGAACGGCACGACGCAGCTTCTCGGCCGCCTCGTCGGCCCCCACCGGGTTGAAGTACACGCCGCTGCCCGTCTCCCCGGCACCGACGTAGCGCATGGTGCCGGGACGGCGGAGCACCGGTGCGATGTGGAGATGCACGTGGGCGTTGGGCCACTCCCCGCCGTCGCTCGGTCGCTGGTGGGCCCAGAGCATGTAGGGCATGGGCTCGTCGAAGAGCCGGTCGAGCCGCTCGAGCACGTCCACCAGCACGATGGCCAGGCCCTCGTCGGTGCCGGCCCCTACCACGGAGGGCAGATCAGGCTGGTGATCGACCGGGGCCAACCGCAGCTCGTAGGGCCAGGCGGTCTGGGCCGGGACCCACGCCCTCCATCCCCCGGCACCGGCCACCAGCCGCTCGCCGGGGTCCGCGCCGCACAGGACGCACCCGTCAGAGCCCGAACCCAGCTCACGGGCGGCCGCCGGCGGCACGAAGTCGAAGGCGTAGATCTGGCCGTGGGGATGGGTGATGGTGGCGCCCACCTCGGGCCCTCGGTTCTCGAAGATCAGCACGTAGCTCACGTCGCTCCGGGCCTCGAGGGTCGCAGTGCGCTCGGCCCAGAGCCTCACCACCTTCAAGGCCCCGTCCACCCCGAGGCCCCAGAAGGTGGCCTCGTGCTCGGGGGAGTAGAGCACGACCTCGGACCGACCGTCGGGCAGGGCCGGCCAGCGGTTCTCGAACGAGCGGACGTCGTACGGCTCGGGCGCGTCCAGCCCCCCGGGGCAGAAGGGACAGCCCTGGCCCGGAAGGTTGGGACGATCCTGACGGGACGGTGTCACCACCACCGAGGCACCCGTCAGGCGGTCGATCCCACGACGCGGCAACGGTTGAGCGCGACTAGTGGAGACGCTCTTGCAGCGCCTCGAGCTGGTGGCGCAAGCCCGGAGGCAGGCTGTCCCCGAACCGGGCGTAGTGCTCCTCGATCGAGGGCATCTCCGCCTGCCACTCCTCATCGTCCACCCGCAGCAGCTCGGCCAGGTCCTCGGCGCTCAGATCGAGACCTTCTCTGGGGATGGCGTCCTCGGTGGGCACGTAGCCGATCGGCGTCTCCCTGGCCGACCCCTGGCCGCCCACCCGCCGGAACACCCACTCGAGCACCCGGCTGTTCTCGCCGAAACCCGGCCAGAGAAGGGCGCCGTCAGGTCCCTTGCGGAACCAGTTGACGTAGAACATCCCGGGCAGCTTGGCCGGGTCGGCCCCGGCGCCGATGCGCAGCCAGTGACCCAGGTAGTCCGCCATGTTGTAGCCGCAGAAGGGCAACATGGCGAACGGATCCCGGCGCAGCTCGCCCACGGCGCCGGCGGCGGCTGCGGTGGTCTCCGAAGCCATGATCGAGCCCAGGAAGACGCCCTGCTCCCAATCGCGGGCTTCGACGACGAGGGGGATGACCGAAGAACGGCGGCCACCGAACAGGATGGCCGAGATGGGCACCCCCGACGGGTCCTCCCACTCCGGTGCGATGGCGGGATCCTGGGCCAGGGGGGCGGTGAAGCGGGCGTTGGGATGGGCGGCGGGCGTGGCGCTCTCGGGCGTCCAGTCGTTGTCCTGCCAGTCGGTGAGGTGAGCCGGCGGGTCGTCGGTCATGCCCTCCCACCACACGTCACCGTCGTCGGTGAGGGCGGTGTTGGTGAAGATGCAGTTCCCGTCCAGGGTGAGCATGGCGTTGGGATTGGTCCTGGTGCTGGTGCCGGGAGCCACTCCGAAGAAGCCGGCCTCGGGGTTGATGGCGTAGAGGCGGCCGTCGGCGCCGAACTTCATCCAGCAGATGTCGTCGCCCACGGTCTCGACCTTCCAGCCGGGAAGTGTGGGGACCAGCATGGCCAGGTTGGTCTTCCCGCAGGCCGAGGGGAAGGCTCCGGTGACGTAGCGGGTCTCGCCCTCAGGGCTGGTGAGCTTGAGGATCAGCATGTGCTCCGCCAGCCATCCGTCGTCGCGGGCCATCACCGAGGCGATGCGCAGGGCGAAGCACTTCTTACCCAGGAGGGCGTTGCCGCCGTAACCCGACCCGTAGGACCAGATCTCCCGGGTCTCGGGGAAGTGGGCGATGTACTTGTTGTCGGCGTTGCACGGCCATGCCACGTCGGCTTGTCCGGCCTCGAGCGGCATGCCCACCGAGTGGAGGCAGGGGACGAAGCGGCCCTCGTCACCCAGCACCTCGAGGGCACCGGTGCCCATCCGGGTCATGATGCGCATGTTGACGGCCACGTAGGCGGAGTCGGTGAACTGGACGCCGACCTGGGACCTGTCCGAGCCGAGCGGGCCCATGGAGAAGGGGACCACGTACAGCGTGCGGCCTCGCATCGAGCCCCGGAACAGCCCCTCCAGCTCCCGAGCCATCTGTCTCGGGTCCCGCCAGTTGTTGGTGGGGCCGGCGTCCTCTTCCCGCTGCGAGCAGATGAAGGTGCGATCCTCGACCCTGGCCACGTCGTGGGGATCGGAACGGGCCAGGTAGCTGTTGGGCCGCTTGGCGTCGGCAAGCTTGGTGAAGGTGCCGGCGTCAACCAGCAGCTGGCACAGGCGGTCGTACTCCTCGGCCGAGCCGTCGCACCAGTGGACGTGATCGGGCTGGCAGAGCCCGACCACCTGCCCGAGGTAGGCCAGCAACGCAGCGTTGCCGGTGGGGGCGTCCGCCGGGGGAGCGTCGCTCATCCCCCGGATCCTACGGCGGGCCGATCAGGGGTCCGGCGCCCCTCAGGGGGCAGGCGGCTCTTCGGGGGCACCCATGTCGACCTCGGACCCGAACCGAAGCCGGCTCGCCCGTCCCTCCTCGTCGAGGTCGTACACCACCCGCTGGCCTTGGCGCAGCATGCGGAAGATGGATCCGGCCAGGGCGTCGTCAGCCAGTTCGACCTCGCTGCGGTCGGTGTCGCGCACCACCACACCCTCGCCCGTGCCCGGGTCGTACGACTTGACCACACCCTGCATCCCACGCTCCTACAGTCGGCCCATGGACAGTAATGGCCGAGGGGAGTTCGAGGCCATCGAACGACTGCGGCGACTGCTCCCGGCTCCGCCCCGGGGCCAGACCTGGATCGGTGACGACGCGGCCGTGGTGCCGGCGGCCGGCGCCACGTTGGTGCTGACGGCGGACGCCGTGGTGGCCGGTGCGCACGCCGACCTGTCGCTGGTCGGCCTGGACGACATGGGCTGGAAGGCGATGGCGGTGAGCGTGAGCGACGTGGCCGCCATGGGAGCCACGCCCTCCCACGCCCTGGTGGTGGTGACCGGCCCCGCCGACACCGACCTCGACATGCTCTACCGGGGGATTGCCGAGGCCGGCGAGGCCTACGCCTGTCCGGTGGTGGGCGGTGACCTTGCCGTCGGCGACCAGCTGGTGGTGTCAGTCTTCGCCGCCGGGACTCCGGGCGACGCAGGGCCGGTGCTGCGGTCGGGGGCCCGCCCCGGCGACACCGCGTTCGTCACCGGCCCCCTCGGGTGGTCGGCCGCCGGCCTGCGCCTGCTGCGGGCGGGGGAGGGGGGCGACGGCGATCCCCGGGTGCGCGCCCACCGCCGGCCCCGCGCCAGGCTGAGCGAGGGACGGGTGGCTCGCGGCGCAGGGGCGACGGCGATGATCGACGTCTCGGACGGGCTGGCCAACGACGTCCGCCACGTGGCGGATGCTTCCGGAGTGGGGATGGTGCTCGACCGCGTGCCGGTGGCCGAGGGGGCGCGGTGGGAGGAGGCGCTGGGTGGAGGCGAGGACTACGAGCTGGTGTTCACGGCCGCGGAGGTGGCGCCGGTCGAAGCGGCCTTCACCGATGCCGGCCTGCGTCCACCCATCCGCATCGGTCGCTGCACCGCCGACGCCGGCGAGCTGCTCCTCGGCGGCGAGCCGTTGCCGGTCCTGGGCTGGGAGCACGCATGGCGGTGAGACCGCCGGTGGCCCTCACCATCGCCGGCTCGGACTCCGGTGGCGGAGCGGGCATCGCGGCCGACCTCAAGACCTTCGAGGCTCACGGGGTGTGGGGTACGTGCGCCATAGCGGCCGTGACCGCCCAGAACACCACAGGGGTGCAGGGCTTCGGCACGGTGGCTGCCGACCTGGTGCGGTCCCAGGTCACGAGCGTGGCCTCGGACCTCGGCGTGGACGCGGCCAAGACGGGGATGCTCGCCTCCGCCGAACTGGTGGTGGCGGTGGCGGCCGCCCTCGCCGACGCCGGCATCGAGCACCTCGTGGTGGACCCCGTGTTCGTCTCCAAGCACGGCGACACCCTCCTGGCCGACGACGCCGTAGGCGCCCTCCGTGACGAGCTGCTCCCGCGGGCCACGGTGGTCACACCCAACCTGGCCGAGGCGGCCCGCCTGGTTGGCTTCGAGGTCACCGACCGGGCAGCCATGGCGGAGGCGGGCCGGCTCCTGGCCGGTCTCGGCCCCGAGGTGGTGCTGGTGAAGGGTGGGCACCTGGGCGGGGACGAGTCGCCTGACTGCCTGGTGGCGGCGGGCGCCGAGCCCGCGTGGCTGGAGTCGGCGCGCCTGCCGGGACGCCATACCCATGGCACCGGCTGCGTGTTGTCGGCCGCCATCTGCGCCGAGATGGCCAGGGGCATGGAGCCGGTCGACGCGTGCGTCGCGGCCAAGCGCTTCACGGAGAGGGCCATCTCCGCCGGCATGGACCTGGGCCGTGGCGTCGGCCCCGTCAACCCCGGGTGGGAGCGGACGGTCTGACCGCCTAGCGGACGGCCTTTTCGATCTTGCCGGCGCGGATGCAGGACGTGCAGACGTGCAGGCGCCTAGGCGTGCCGTTGACCATGGCCCGGACGCGCTGGATGTTCGGGTTCCAGCGCCGCTTGGTGCGCCGGTGCGAGTGGCTGATGCTCATGCCGAAGGAGGGATGCTTGCCGCACACCTCACACACCGCTGCCACGTGACAACCTCCAGGGGCACCGCTCGAGAACCGGTCGACGTTAGCATCCGCCTCCTGTGGAGCAGCTCGAGCGCCTCGATCCCGAGCACCTGCGTTCGGCCATGACGTCCTACCGTGACGTCCTGCGGGCGCACCAGGACGCGGTCAACCGCCTCAACGTCTATCCCGTCCCGGACGGCGACACGGGCACCAACATGGCCCTCACCCTGGAATCGGTCGTGAGCACGCTGGGCGGCGCCGCCGGGATGACCGACGCCTGCCAGGCCATCTCCCGAGGGTCGCTGATGGGGGCCCGGGGCAACTCGGGGGTGATCCTCTCCCAGGTCCTGCGAGGCGTGTGCGACGTCTGCCGGGATGTCGACTCCGTGGGTCCCGACGACCTGGCGAGGGCCCTGCGTGCCGCTAGTGAGGCTGCCGACAGGTCGGTGAGCCGTCCTGTCGAAGGGACCATCCTCACCGTGGTGCGAGCGGCGGCCGAAGGGGCGGAGGAGGCCTCTGGTCGCGGCAAGGCGCTGGCCGACGTCGTGGAGGCTGCCAGGTCCACGGCTGCTGACGCTCTCGAGCGGACGCCCGAGCAGCTGCCCGTGCTCAAGGAGGCCGGCGTGGTGGACGCCGGCGGGCTGGGTTTCCTGCTCTTCCTCGATGCCCTGCTCCACGTGGCCTGCGGCCGCCCGCTTCCCGAACCTCCTGCCGCGACCGCGGTCACGGTCGACACTGCGGCCGCGCCCGGCGAGGCCGGCGGTTCCGGCTCGCGCTACGAGGTCATGTTCTTCCTCGAGGCTCCCGATCGATCCGTCCCGGGGTTCAGGGAGGCATGGGAGAGCATCGGTGACTCCGTCGTGGTCGCGGGAGGCGACGGCCTCTGGAACTGCCACATTCACACCGACGACATCGGGGCTTCCATCGAGGCCGCGCTGGCCCGCGGTCGTCCTCGTGACATCCGGGTGACCGACTTGAAGGAGCAGGTGGCCGAGGAGCGTTGGGTGCGTGAGGCGACGACCGCCGAGGACGCCGAGGACGGAAAGTCTCCCATCGAGGTCACGCCGGCCCAGAAGGTCCCCACCGCCGTGATCGCCGTCGGCAGCGGTGAAGGCCTCGAGGCCATGTTCCGCTCCCTTGGCGCTCATGGGGTGGTGGCGGGCGGGCAGTCCATGAACCCCTCCACGGCGGAGATCCTGGCTGCGGTGGAGGACGCGCCCGCCGACGAGGTCGTGGTGCTGCCCAACAACAAGAACATCGTCCCCGTGGCCCAAGAGGTCGACGGCCTCACCGCCAAGTGCGTGCGGGTGGTGCCGACGCACGCCGTCGGCGAGGGTCTGGCCGCGCTGCTCGAGTACGATCCGCGCGCTTCGGCCGAGGACAACGCCAGCGCCATGACCGCGGCCGCGAGCCGGGTGACGTGGGGTGAGGTCACCCAGGCCGTTCGGTCCTCGTCGTGCGAGGCCGGTCCCATCGGTGAGGGTGACTGGCTCGGGATCTCGAACCGGAGGATCGAGGCGGTCGCTCCAACCGTGGACGACGTGGCCACCAGCCTCCTCGACACGCTGATCACCGAGGAGCACGAGATCGTCACCCTGATCCAGGGAGAGGGCGCCAGCGACGCCGACACCGGTCGCATCACACGGTGGCTCGAAGAGCACCACCCGGGCCTGAGCGCCGAGGTCCACCACGGCGGCCAACCCCTGTACCCCTACCTGCTCTCGGTCGAGTAGCTCGGCGGCCACCGGTTGCCGGCGAGGACCTGATGGCGCGTCTGCTGAGCCGGCTGGCCTCCATCCCCGTCACGGAGCTACGGGGCGTGGGGGAGAAGAAGGCGGGGGCCCTGGCCGCCATGGGCATCGAGGTGGTGCTCGACCTGCTCACGCACTACCCCCGCCGCTACGTGGACCGTACCCAGCAGGCCGAGATCCGCGAGCTGCGTCCCGGCCACGAAGCCATGGTCGTGGCCACCGTCAAGCGGGTGAGCAGCCGCCGCACCCGCAACCGGCGATCCCTCGTTGAGGTCGACGTCTTCGACGGCAGCGGCTACCTCCGGTGCACCTTCTTCAACCAGCCGTGGCGGGCCCGGCAGCTGGCCGTGGGCACCGAGGCCGTCTTCTTCGCCAAGGTGGACATGTACAGGGGACGACGCCAGATGAGCAGCCCGGTGGTGGACCTCATCGGTGACCGCACCGGGCGCGTCGTTCCCGTGTACCCGCAGACCGAGAAGGGCCTCCCCACCTGGGAGCTGGCCTCGCTGGTGGAGGAGGCGCTGGAGCGGGCGGGCGACTTCGCCGAGCCCCTGCCAGAGCGGCTGCTCCGGGAACTGGATCTGATGGACCGGACCAGGGCCTTCCGGCGGATCCACTGCCCCGAGACCCTGCCCGACGCCTACGCCGCCCGCAAGCGGCTGGCCTTCGACGAGCTGCTCCGCCTCCAGCTGGCGCTGGTGATGCGCAAGAGGGCGGTGGAACGAGAGGCCAAGGGCATTCGACACGTGGTCGACGGCGAGCTGGTGCCCCGCTTCCACGACAAGCTGCCCTTCGCCCTCACCGGAGCCCAGCGACGGGCATACGACGAGATCGCCGCCGACCTGGCCGGCCCCGGTCCCATGCACCGCCTGCTCCAGGGTGACGTGGGCTCCGGCAAGACGGTGGTCTGCGTGGCCGCCCTGCTCACCGCGGTCCAGGGCGGGCATCAGGGTGCCCTCATGGCTCCCACCGAGGTGCTGGCCGAGCAGCACCACATCGGGGTGCGGGACCTGTTGGCCCACCTGACCGTGCCCGATCCCGCGTCCCTCCTCGGAGAGCGCCCGTTGCGCGTCGAGCTGCTCACCAACCGCACCGGCGCCGCCGAGCGCTCCCGGCTGCACGCCGGCCTGCGGGCCGGCGAGGTCGACCTGCTGGTGGGGACCCACGCCCTGCTCACGGAGGACGTGGAGTTCCACCGGCTGGGGGTGGTGGTGATCGACGAGCAGCACCGCTTCGGGGTGGAGCAGCGGGCCGCGCTGCGGGGCAAGGGAAGCGACCCGGACGTGCTGGTCATGACGGCCACTCCCATTCCCCGCACTGCGGCCATGCTCGTGTACGGCGACCTGGACCTCACCGTCCTCGACGAGCTGCCCCCGGGCCGCACCCCAGTGCGCACCGTGTGGTCCCGCTGCCCCTTGGAGGAGACGGAGGCGTGGGAGCGGGTGCGGGCCGAGGTGGCCGCCGGCCGTCAGGCCTACGTGGTGTGCCCGCTGGTGGAGGACTCCGAGCGCATCCAGGCCCGCTCGGCCACCGAGGAGCTGGAGCGCCTGAGATCCGGCGTTCTCGGCGGCCTCCGCCTCGGGCTGCTGCACGGGCAGATGCCGGCGGGGGAGAAGGAGCGGGTGATGAACGCCTTCCGGCTCGGCGAGCTGGACGTGGTGGTGGCCACCACCGTGATCGAGGTGGGCGTCGACGTGCCCAACGCCACGGTGATGGTGATCGAGGACGCCCACCGCTTCGGCATCGCCCAGCTCCACCAGCTCCGGGGACGGGTGGGCCGGGGGGCGGCCGAGTCGTGGTGCTTCCTCTTCGGGGGCTCGGAGGCGGCGGGTGCCGGGGAGCGCCTGGCGGCCGTGGTGCGGACCACGGACGGGTTCGACCTGGCCGAGGTGGACCTCGAGCTGCGGGGAGAGGGCACCATCCTCGGCACCCGCCAGAAGGGCCGGAGCGACCTCAAGCTGGCGTCGCTGCGGCGGGACAAGGACCTGGTGGGGCGGGCCAGGCAGGTGGCCGTGAGCGTGGTCGGGGACGACCCCACCCTCGAGCGCCATCACGTGCTGGCCGACGAGGTGCGGGCCATGGTGGACGACGAGGAGGCCGCCTTCCTTTTCAAGTCATAGGTTCTGGAGGGATGAGGGTGGTGGCCGGCACAGCCCGGGGACGGCGGCTTCAGGCGCCGGCGGGGAGCGGGGTGCGCCCTACCAGTGACCGCGTGCGGGAAGCGATGTTCGACGTGCTGACCAGCTTGGGCGCCGTCGAGGGGGCCAGCGTGGCCGACCTCTTTGCCGGCACGGGCGCCCTCGGCGTCGAGGCGCTGTCGCGGGGCGCCGTCTCGGCCCTCTTCGTGGACGAGGACGGCGCCGCCCTGGACGCGGTCAAGGTCAATCTCGTCACCACCGGCCTCTACGCCAGGGCCACGGTGGTGCAGACCGACGTGCTCGCCTGGGTCGGCACCGGTTCCCCGGTTGACGTGGCCTTCGTCGATCCCCCCTATGCCTTCCAGGACTGGCCTCGGTTGCTGGAGGGTCTCGACGCCGGCTTGGTGGTGATCGAGAGCGACCGGGGGATCGATGTGGGTGACACCTGGAAAAGCCTGAAGGTGAAGCGGTACGGCGGTACGGTGGTCACGATGGCCGAGTCGATGAGGAACCCCGCGTGAGGACCGCCCTCTTCCCCGGCTCGTTCGACCCTCTACACGACGGGCACCTCGAGGTCATCGAGACCGCGTCCAAGCTGTTCGACAGCGTCATCGTGGCCGCCCTGAGCAACCCCCAGAAGGGCGAGCCACTCTTCGGTCTCGAAGAGCGCCAGGAGATGATCCGTGAGTCGGTGGCCCATCTCGACAACGTGAAGGTGGCGTCCTTCGCCTCCCTGGTGGTGGACCTGGCGAGGGAGGTCGGAGCAGACGTCATCGTCAAGGGTCTGCGGGCGGCGTCGGACTTCGACTACGAGCTGCAGATGGCCCAGATGAACGAAGCCATCTCCGGCGTGGTCACCGTCTTTCTTCCCTCGGCTTCCAGCCGTTCGTTCATCGCCTCGTCGCTCGTGCGCCAGATGGCACGCCTCGGCGGGGCCACCCGGGTGAGCTCCATGGTTCCCAGCCCGGTTGCCAAGCGCCTCCAGGACAGGTTCACCCAGTGAGGACCACCCGGTGAGCTCGAGCGAAGACGACGTGGGCCTGGCCGGCGCCAGCTTCAGTGACGCCACACCTGAGCAGACCGACACCGAAACGCTGCTCCGGAGGGTCATCGAGGTGATCGCCAACGCCAGGCCGATGCCCCTGTCCACCACCGTCCGCGTCGAGCGGGACGAGGTCCTCGAGCTGCTCGAAGAGGCCGTCGAGCGCCTCCCCGACGAGCTGCGGGAAGCTCGCTGGCTGCTCAAGGAACGCCAGGAGCACCTGGCCAAGGTCGAGCGCGAGGCTTCCGAGATCCTGGACGCGGCAAGGGTGCGGGCCGAGAGGATGGTGCAGCGCACCGAGATCGTGCGCTCGGCGCGTCACACGGCCACCAAGGCGGTGGAGGAGGCCAGGGAGAACGCCCGCCGCCTCCGCCTCGAGGCCGAGGACTTCTGTGACCAGAAGCTGGCGGCATTCGAGATCGTGCTCGAGCGCACCGCCAAGATGGTGCAGGCGGGACGCGAGAAGCTCCGGGTCACACCTGCGTCGCCGGGCGAGGACGGCTCCTCCGGCCTTCCTGGAAGAGCGGGCGACCTGGGGGCCTCCCCGGGAGTGGACGAGGCCTTCTTCGACCAGGACGAAGCGTGAACGGCGGCCGCGGGGGCCTTCAGCGTCTCCCGGCGGCCACCGGACTTTAAACTCGACGCCATGCGATCCTCGCCGTTCCTGGTCAACGTCGCTGCCCTGGGCCTAACCCCCGGGACGCGCCGCCACGCTCACAGGCAGGGCCCTCTTCCCGGGCTGGCCGTGTCCGGCAGCTCGCTGCCGAGCGGTGCCCAGGTCGAGGTCGACGTGGTGCTGGAGGCGGTGCCCGGGGCCGTCGTCGCCCGAGGTGAGGTGCTGGCGCCCTGGCAGGGTGAGTGCCGGCGCTGCCTGAGGACCGTCAGCGGCCAGCTTCGCTCGGAGGTGCTGGAGGTGTTCGAGCACCGCCACGATCCCGAGCAGACGTACCCCTTGGTCGGCGACCAGCTCGACCTCGGGCCACTGGCGCGCGACGCTGTGCTCCTGGAGTTGCCTCAGGCACCCCTCTGCCACCAAGGTTGCCTGGGATTGTGCGCGGTCTGCGGTGCCGACCTGAACGAGGCCGCTTGCGGCTGCGGAGTCGAGACCGGCGACGCTCGATGGGCGGCGCTCGATGTGCTGCGTGAGACCTGAGGGGTAGAGATGGCCGTTCCCAAGAAGAAGAAGTCGAAGTCCAGGAGCCGGAGCCGGCGAGCCAGCAACTGGACCCT
>JALZJC010000050.1 GCA_030859945.1 Actinomycetota bacterium
GCCTGGCTGGGATTCGCCGGGTGGTCCAGCGGCCGCCTAGCGGCCAGCCACCTCCGAGGTCCCAAGACGTTGACTATGCAGTTTGGACCACCTCCTTTCCTCGGTACGCATATGAAAGCACAACCACAAGCTGCCGTGGGGCACCATCCACGTCGAGCTCACCGATGACCTCACGTGCGCCCGTCCGGGCCCATGTGCTCACCGGGAGGAGCCTCTGGCCCGATGGCGCCGATAGCCTCGAGATAGCTCATCTGAGCGTCCAGAACGGCGTGGACCTGGGGTGGGGTGTAGCGGGTTCCGAGCGACTCCGCCCGTGTCAGCACGTAGTCCACGGTCTCTGCCCCGCCCACCACCACGGGGCCCTCCGGGACCGCCGAGTGTCCGTTGCCCGAAACGCCCTTCATGCGGAAGTACTCGAGGTTCCAGTCGATGATCCGCCGCACGTCCTCATGGGTGAGAGTGGCCTGGACCTCGAACGGCAGCTTGTCGGCTACCCATTCCACGGCCTCGTCGAGGTCGAAGGTGGGACGGGGCGCCACGGCGTCCAGGCGGCGCGCTTCGCGTCCCACCACCACGGCCGCGAGGGCGAACACGATGGCCAGGGCCACGACCGCGTAGAGGACGATCACTGGCGCCGAGACTAGGCCATCACCCTCGGAAGCCGAGCCTCCCGGAGCGAGCCGTGGGGGCCACCTGCGGCGCCACGGGCGGCCGCCGGCCCTTGCGCGCCATCTAGCCTCGTCTCGTGCATTACGCGGACGGCCAGGCGGAGGTCCACAAGGTCGTCGTCGGCCCCGTGGACAACAACGTCTTCGTCCTGCGGTGCAGGCGGACGGGGGAGGCGGTGCTCATCGACGCCGCCAACGAGCACGACCGCCTGCTGCAGCTGTGCCGCGACCTCGGGGTGAACAAGGTGATCGAGACCCACGGCCACTGGGACCACATCCAGGCCGTTCCCGCCCTCCGGGACGCCGGCTACGAGGTGGGGATCACCACCGAGGACGCTTCCATGCTGGACTCCCACGACTTCACGCTCGAGGACGACTCCGTCATCGACGTGGGCCGTCTCCGCCTGAAGACGATCTTCACCCCGGGTCACACTCCGGGCTCCATGTGCTTCCTCGTGGAGGGTTCGCCGGTGCTCTTCAGCGGCGACACCCTCTTCCCCGGCGGCCCGGGCACGGCCAAGAAGGGCGGCCACTTCCCCACTCTCATCCGCTCCATCGAGGAGCGCCTCTTCAGCCAGCTCGACCCGGACACCATCGTCATGCCCGGTCACGGTGAGGACACCACCATCGGCGCCGAGCGCCCCCATCTCGACGAGTGGGTCGAGCGGGGCTGGTGAGGCCTCACCTCATGGACGCCCTCGACGCCATCCTCGCCCGGCGCTCCATCGGTCGCCTGGTGGAGCCCGGCCCTGCCGGCCATGACCTCGAGCGCATCCTGGAGGCTGCCGCCGCCGCGCCGGACCACGGCGAGCTGTCCCCATGGAAGTTCGTGGTCCTCGAGGGACAGGCCAAGGTGGCTTTCGGCACCGTGCTGGCCGATGCCTACCTCGAGCGGTGCGCGTCCATGGGAGCAGCACCCACGGATGGCCAGCTGGCCAAGGAGCGCACGAAGCTCGAGCGGGCGCCGGTGGTGCTGGTGGTGGCGGCCGTGCACCGCCACAGTGACAGAATCCCGTGGGAGGAGCAGTTCGCCTCGGCCGCGGCCGCGGCCCAGAACGCCCTGGTCGCGGCCACCGCGCTCGGCTACGGCTCGATGTGGCGCACCGGTGACGCCGCCTTCGACCTCAACGTGAAGGACGCGCTCGGGCTGAGCCTCCACGACTCCATAGTGGGCTTCTTGTACCTGGGCACACCGGCGGAGGGCAGCGCCAAGCCACCGCGCCAGCCCACCCTCCACGGCCCGAGGCTCGACGCCCTGGTGGAGCGGTGGGAGCCGCGCTGAGCGCCCGCTGAGCTACGTGGCTCGCCGGTAGCGACGCACGGCCAGCGGGCCGAACACGGCGAGGATCACCGCCGTCCACGCCAGCGACTGCGCGACGTAGCTGGCGGTGGAAGCCCCCTGGGAGAGGACGCCGACGGCAGCGTCGCCCTGCGACAGGGCGCGGATGGCGTCGACCACCACCGACACCGGCTGGTGCTGGGCGAAAACCTGCAGCCAGCCGGGCATGGACCCGATGGGCACGAAGGCCGAGGAGGCGAACACCAGCGGCGCCAGCATCGGGAACGCCGCCGCCTGGGCCGCCTCGCCGCTCGGGACCGACAGCCCGACCAGGGCGAACATGGAGGACAGAGCGCAGCCGAAGGCCAGCAGCACCACCAGACCGGCGAGGAAGGCGGCCGCGTTAGTGTGCACGCGAAAGCCGACGGCGAAGCCCACGGCGCACATGAGGGCGACCACGAAGACGTTGCGCACGAGGTCGCTAAGGATGCGCCCGGCCAGCACCGCGGAACGGGCCATGGGCAACGAGCGGAACCGCTCCACGAGACCCTTGGTCAGGTCCTCGGCCAGTCCGACTCCGGTACCCATGGAGCCGAAGGCGACGGTCTGGGCGAATATGCCCGGCATGAGGTAATCCACGTAGCTCAGGCCTGGCGTGTTGATGGCTCCGCCGAAGGCATAGCGGAACAACAGCACGAAGATCACGGGCTGGATGGTGGAGAACACCAGCAACTGGGGGAGCCGCACGATCGTCACCAGGTTCCGACCGGCGATGGCCATGGTGTCACCGACCGCTCGGTGGAACCGCCCGGGCCGCCGGGCGAGGGATCGACGGGGAACGGCCGTCGCCGTCACTGTGACCCCTCCTCGGCGCCCACCAGATCGGCACCGTCGGCTCGGGCGGGCTCGGCCGGGTGGCCGGTCAGGGCGAAGAAGACGTCGTCGAGGCTGGGCTCACGGAGGGCCACCGTGGCAGGAACGATGCCTTGGCGGTCGAGGGCGCCCAGCACGTTCATCAGTGCCCGCGGGCCCTCGCTCACCTCCAAGCGGACCACGGAGCCTTCCCTCTGTGCATCGCCGGTCCCCAGCCGGGCGAACAGCGGCTGGGCCCGAACCGCCTCGTCGTCGCCGGAGAAGCCGACCTCGATGACAGTGGCGCCGAGACGGGCCTTGAGCTCGGCCGCGGTGCCCTCGGCGATCACACGGCCTTCGTCGATCACCGAGATGCGGTCGCAGAGTCGATCCGCCTCCTCGAGGTACTGAGTGGTGAGCATCAACGTCGTACCCTCGTCCACCAGCTCCCTGATGAGCTTCCACAGCTCCGCCCGGCTGCGCGGGTCGAGGCCGGTGGTGGGCTCGTCCAGGAAGAGGACCGGCGGCTCGTGGACGAGAGCGGCCGCCAGGTCGAGCCGGCGGCGCATGCCCCCGGAATAGGTGCGAGCGGGCCGGTCGGCGGCGCCACTCAGCTCGAAGCGCTCGAGCAGCTCGCCGGCGCGCCTCGTGACCTGGCCCCGCTCGAGATGGGTGAGGCGCCCGATCAACCGCAGGTTCTCGCGCCCGGTGAGGTTCTCGTCGACGGCCGCGTACTGGCCGGCGAGCCCGATGTGGGCCCGCACCTCATCGGCCTCCGAGACGACGTCCCGCCCGAGCACCCGAGCGCTTCCGGCGTCGGGCGGGATGATGGTGGTCAGGACCCGAACGGCGGTGGTCTTGCCTGCGCCGTTGGGGCCGAGCAGACCGAAGACGGTGCCGGCCGCCACCTCCAGGTCGACGTCGTCGAGGGCCAGCACCTTGGCGAATCGCTTGCTGACCCCTTGCAGGCTGACGGCTGTCTCGATGGCTTGGGCGTTCCCGCCACTCAAGCGACTTGTAGCTCCGTGTGACGAGCCAGGACCTCGAAGTCGGCGTCGGCGTGTAGAAGCGGGACGCCGGCGCCGATGGCCACGGCTGCGATGAGGCAATCGCCGAGGAGGGCGTCAACGGCAGCGCACACCGGTGAGCCCGTGTCTCGCAGGAACTCCACCCACGCTGACGTGTCGATGAGCGTCACGATCCCGGAGCCCAACGGCGCAGCTCGTCGAGGTCACCCTCCCATCCGGAGCCCCTCATGGCCCGGGCCTGTTCCAGGGAGAACGGCTCTGCCGCCACCTGACGGAGGGCGAAGTTCACCGCATCC
>JALZJC010000148.1 GCA_030859945.1 Actinomycetota bacterium
GGACCGCGGTGTCGACGAGCTGGTGGGGATCGAGCCAACGCACCATGGGCCTGCGCACGAAGCCGAGCTCGGAAGCCTCCGTGGATGACGGACGCGGAGGGCAGCCTGGGGTCGAGGCGACCGAATCATGAGCCTGAGCCACGCTCGCGATTCTTACCGGCGGTGAACAGCACCGTGGAGGATGGTCGGGTAGGAAGCTGGCGAGGATCCGCTAGCGATCGGCGTCGCAGGTCTCACGCCGATCGGGTTCTTTGCGTTCCTGGCCTCCATTGTCTGAGGTTTGAATCGGTGAGGTCTCGTGAAGATGGTGGTGGTCGTCGTCGGGCTCGGTGTCGGGGCTGCTGTGGGCTTGGTCATTGGGTGTGTGCGTGGTCGGATCTGGCGATCAGGTGTGGGGGCGGTCGTAGCGACCATGGCGTCGCTAGGCGCCACGTCGTCACCGAGGAGGCAGAGCTGGTCGGCGCTTGAGGATCGGCCCACGTCAGCGACGTGGGCCCGGCGGGACCGCCGAGGCGTGCCGTCCCCAACCTCGGGACTCCCGGGCCTGTCCCCGTTCGAGGGACGCACAGCCGCTTTCGTGAGGACAGGATCGGAGCCGGAACCGGCGCCGACACGAGTCAGGCCAGAGAGCGAGATGATCACGTAGCGCGAGCCGTCGGCGGGCCGGTCGGTTGAACACCGGAGCACGAAGCCGTCGGAGCTGAGTCGGCTCAACGCCCGGGCCACGGTGTCCTTGTCCAGGCCGAGCGCGGTTCCCAGCCGACGCACGCTGGTGGTGACGGCAAGGCGGCCGTCTTCGCAGTTTCTGCGGCGAGGGTCAGTTCCTCCCAGCACGGCCCAGGCCGTGGGTCCGAGCGCGGCCTTGGCGGCGGGAGCAACGCCGGTGAGCACCACCGCCGGCTCTGGGCTCTGGCGTGAGGGCGGCCACATGGGCCGGCCGTACAACGCTGAAGTGCCGTTGGTCGAGGGTGGCGAGCACCTGGAGCCCGAGACGTTCGGCGGTTGCGATGATGAGGGCGTCGGTCCCTCCGAGACGAAGGTCGACGTACTGCTCAACGAGATCGGCGGCGCGCTGCAGGTCGGAGTCCGTCGGCGATTCCGTCCGATAGCGCCTTCCGGTGAGGGACCGGAGAAGGTCGCCTCCGCTCTCGCTCCCAGGTGCTTGCCGATCAGGTAGCAAGCCTCGGCCACGACAGGGTTTGGGACGACGAGGGGCGGCTCCGCCGAGCGCAGCAAGGCCGCACATGTTTCGTGGTCAGGGTCGGAAGGGTTGGCAGCCGCGACAAGCGGTCCCGTGTCCATCAGGACCGGAACTGCCCAAATCCCTCCGCAAGCAGTTTGTCCACATCGGACCCACGTAATACGTCAGATGAGCCGATCCCGATGAAGTCGAACGAAGGATCGCGGTCCGCGCCGGGCTCGTCGACATGCGCGACCAGCCTCTCGGCGATCATCCTGCGAGCCATCTCCTCGGGGGAGACACCGGCCTGTGCAGCGCGCTCCTCCAACCGTGCGGCCAGCTCGTCGTCCAAGCCGAGGGTGAAAGACGTCACAGCAACAAGCGTACGCGAATCAGCTTGGCCGCCCAGCCCTTGACGACCCGGGACGGAGCCGCCGTGACGGACCAACAATTGGCCGTGCCGGCCGGCTCTTCCGGCCGGCCTTGAGAGCCTTGGATTCATGCACCTTCGGGCACCTTCCCGCTCCGCGCGTTTGCAAATCGGCGTCGCGGGGCCATTCGCTCGGCGGTGCCGTTGCCGCCGAACGAACGAAAGCCCAGGTCACGGGCTGCGTGGGCCGGGGAGGATTCGAACCTCCGTAGGCTGTGCCGGCAGATTTACAGTCTGCTCCCTTTGGCCGCTCGGGCACCGACCCGCCGCCGCCAGGATACTTTGGCCTCATGCCCACATTCGACGTCGTCTCCGAAGTCGACATGCAGGAGGTCAAGAACGCCGTGGACCAGGCCTCCCGCGAGGTGGCCACCCGGTTCGACTTCAAGAACACCGGCTCCACCGTGGAGCTTTCCGGGTCGGACCTGCTGCTGCGCTCCTCAACCGAGGACCGGCTGCGGGCCCTCGTTCAGGTGGTGGAGGAGAAGCTGGTCCGCCGCCAGGTATCGCTCAAGGCGCTGGAGCGGGGGCAGATGGAAGAGGCCGCCAAGGGCACGGTGCGCCAGACCATCGCCATAAAGGCGGGTATCTCCTCGGACCACGCCAAGAAGCTCAACAGGTTCATCAAGGACCTGGGCCTCAAGGGCGTTTCGTCGCAGGCCCAAGGCGACCAGCTCCGGGTCTCGGGAAAGAAGAGGGATGACCTCCAGGCCGCCATCTCGGCCCTCAAGGGGGAGGACTTCGGCATCCCGCTGCAGTTCACGAACTTCCGCGACTGACCCTACGGCCCGGCGCCAGCCCCCTCCAAGCCGAGTATCGGCCTGAGCTGGCGTGGGGTGAGGGGCACGAGCAGGGCTCGAGCCCGAGCGTCCCCCAGCTGCTGCGCCTCTGCGTCGGCCTGGCGCTGGCGAGCCAGCTCCGTCCAGTCGATCTCATTGGCGATAGCCGTGGCCTCGGCTTCGGCCAGGTGAAGGGAGCCGCCCTGCGGGCTGGCCGACGACGCCCACAGCAGCTCGGTGCGAGAGGGTCGGATGGGCGCGGCCAGGAAACCGTCGCGTCCGTCGGCCAGGCGCCGAGTCAAGCCGGTGGCGATGACAGCTTGCGGGCGGCCCTTCTCGAAGGAGGCGATGATCGAAGGAATGTTGGCCAGGGCTTCCTTGATCCACTGATCTAAAATGGGCTTTGGGTTGACGGTCCTTCCGCCCGGGTGGACCTCGAAGTGCACGTGGCACGCGCCGCCGACGGCATTGCCCGAGTTCCCGTTGTACCCGATGATGTCGCCGATCCTCACCCGCTGGCCCGAGCGCATGTTGCGGGCATAGCCCTTCAGATGGGCCAGGTAGTACTCGCTGCCCCCACCCCTCACGTAGGCGGCGATGCCACCCGCGCCACCGCCCGCCATGGTGAAGACGCCGTCGGCCGGTGACCGCACGGGCATACCGCAGTCAGCGAAGATGTCGGTGCCCTCGTGCCAGTGGAAGTAGGGGGTGAGACGGGGATTACCGAAGTCGTCGGTGAAGTTGGCCGGGCCGGCGATCGGGAAACGGCCGAAGCCCAACTGGATGGCCTCCTCCCGGCTGAGCCCCAAGGCCAGGAGTGGCTGGATGGCGTCGAGCAACCTCTTGGTGTTGTTGCCTCCCGTCCGGGGCCCCGTGCGAATGGACTTCTGGGCGCCGGGTGGGACGGGCTTAGGGCCCGGCTTCTCCGGTCCGTCCCCGCCGGGGCTGTTCGGGGGAGCCGGCGGTGGGTTTGTCTTCGACGGCGCCGGCGCCGGCTTGGCGCCAGGGGGGGGTGGCGTCGACGGCGGCGGGGGCGGGGGCGGGGGCGGCGTCAGGATCCCATCGAGGGGCGGGAGCTGGGCTCCTGCACCGGCGGCGATCAACATTAGCGCCGTTGTCACGGCGGCAATAGCGAGGGGCCGCAGCCGACGTGAGCAGTGCCTTGATGAAGGGGCGATTAACGGTGGCAGACCAACATCTTGCCGGAGATGCCGATCGAAAGCCAGAGATATCCCCAATCAGGCGTGCCAGGCTCCTGCTCGCAGGCGAGCCACGCGCTCCTCGACGGGGGGATGGGTGGTGAACAGCTTGGCGAAATGCACGCGCCGACCGGTGAGGGGGTTCACGATGTACTTCTGCGCCTGGGCCGGTTGCACGTCCATCGGTATGTGACGGGCTCCCTGCTCCAGCTTGAGCAGGGCCCGGGCCAGCGGGTCGCCGTCACCGATGAGCCGGGCGCCGGTGCGGTCGGCCTCGAACTCCCGGCTGCGGCTCAACGCCATCTGGAGCAACATGGCCGCCAGCGGGGCAAGGATCATGAGGGCCAGCAGGGCGATGGGGTTCATGCTGTCGTCGTCATCCCGGCCCCCGCCGCCGCCGAACATGGCGCCCCACATGGCCATGCGGGCCGCGAAGGTGATGCACGTGGCCACCATGGCCGCCACCGAGCCGATGAGGATGTCGCGGTTCCCTACGTGGCTGATCTCGTGCGCCAGCACGCCTCGGAGCTCGTCCCATTCGAGGATCTGAAGGATCCCCTGGGTGACGGCCACAGCGGCGTGATCGGGGTTCCGCCCGGTGGCGAAGGCGTTGGGCTGGGGATCGGGCGTCAGGTACAGCTTGGGCATGGGCATGCCAGCCTGCTCGGTGAGCTCCCTCACGATGCGGTAGTACTCGGGCATCTCGGCCTCGCTCACCGGCCGCGCCCTGGCCGCCTTGATGGCGAGCTTGTCGGAGAACCAGTAGGACCCCCCGACCATGAGGACGGAGAGAACCAGGCCGATCACCAGACCGCCGCGCCCGAAGAAGGAGCCGATGATGACCAGCAAGCCTCCCAGGCCGGCGAGGAGGACGTAGGTCTTCATGGTGTTCTTGCTCATAGCCTCTCCTTCAACACCGTCTTGGGCGCCGTCGTTCCCGGGATCGGTCCTCCCGCTCAGTCCTCGGACGGGGCGGCCTGAGCCCGCCGGCGGATCTCCTCCACCACGGACGCGTCGGCCAGGGTGGTGGTGTCACCCAGAGCCCGTCCCTCGGCCACGTCCCGGAGCAGGCGGCGCATGATCTTGCCGCTGCGGGTCTTGGGCAGATCGTCGGTGAACACGATGGTCTTGGGCCTGGCGATGGGACCGATCCTGCTGGCCACGTGCTGGCGGAGAACCTGCCCGTGGGCGTCGTCGGGCTCCTGGCCGCCCCTCAAGGTGACGAAAGCGACGATAGCCTGGCCGGTGGTGGGATCCGCGGCGCCCACCACCGCGGCCTCGGCCACGCTCGGATGGTCCACCAGGGCCGACTCCACCTCGGTGGTCGATATGCGGTGACCGGAGACGTTCATCACGTCGTCCACCCGGCCCATGAACCAGAAGTAGCCGTCGTCGTCGATCCGGGCTCCGTCGCCGGCGAAGTAGCGACCCTCGAAGCGGTTCCAGTAGGTATCCCGGTAGCGCACCGGGTCCCCGTAGATGCCCCGGAGCATGGCAGGCCATGGCCGGCTGAGGGTGACGTAACCCCCGCCTTCGGACACCGGTTGGCCGGCGTCGTTCACCACCTCTGCGGCGGTGCCGGGAAGAGGACGCGTGGCTGAGCCGGGCTTGCACGTGGTGAGGCCCGGCAGGGGGGAGATCATGATCGCACCCGTCTCGGTCTGCCACCAGGTGTCGACCACGGGGCAGCGGCCCCCGCCGATGTGCTCGAAGTACCACATCCACGCCTCGGGGTTGATGGGCTCGCCCACGCTGCCGAGCAAGCGCAGGGACGAGAGGTCGTGCTTCTCCGGCTGCTCGTTCCCCCACTTCATGAAGGTTCGGATGGCGGTGGGGGCGGTGTAGAGGATGCTGACGCCGTACTTCTCGACGATGGACCACCAGCGGTCCTTGTCCGGGAAGTCCGGGGTGCCCTCGTACATGACCCCCGTGGCCCCGTTGGCCAGCGGACCGTAGACGATGTAGCTGTGGCCGGTGACCCAGCCGATGTCGGCCGCGCACCAGTACACGTCCTCGTCAGGGTGCAGGTCGAACACGTACTTGTGGGTGAAGGCCACCTGGGTGAGGTAGCCGCCGGTGGTGTGCATGATCCCCTTGGGCCTGGCCGTGGTCCCCGACGTGTACAGCAGGTAGAGCAGGTCCTCCGAGGCCATCGGCTCGGGCTGGCGATGGGGCTCGGCGGCATCCATCAACTCGTGCCACCAGTGGTCCCGTCCCGGCCTCATCTTCACCTCGGCTTCGGTGCGGCGGACCACTACCACGTGGTCGATGGACGGCGTGTCCTCGAGGGCGGCGTCGGCATTCGCCTTGAGCGGCACTGCCGTGCCCCGGCGCCAACCCCCGTCGGCGGTCACCAGCACCTTGGCCTCGCCGTCGACGATCCGCTCCCGCAGGGCATCGGAGGAGAACCCGCCGAACACCACCGAGTGAACGGCGCCGATGCGCGTGCAGGCCAGCATGGCCTCGGGGAGCTCGGGGACCATGGGCATGTAGATGGCCACCCGGTCACCACGGGTGACGCCCAGGCTCTCCAGCACGTTGGCGAAGCGCTCCACGTCGGCGAGCAGGTCGGCATAGGTGAGGGTGCGGCTGTCCCCCGGCTCGCCCTCCCAGTGGAAGGCCACCTTGTCGCCCCCACCGGCGGCCACATGACGGTCCAGGCAGTTGTAGGACACGTTGAGCGTGCCTCCGAGGAACCACCGGGCAAACGGCAACTTCCACTCGAGGACAGTGTCCCAGGGATCGAACCAGTCGAGGAGGTCGGACGCCTGGTCGGCCCAGAAGCCCTCGAGATCGGCCTCGGCTCGGTCGTGGAGAGACCGGTCGGTGACGAGCGCCCGATCCCTGAACGATGCAGGAGGTTCGAAGGTGCGATCCTCGAGGTAGAAGGACTCGATGCCTGCCGCTCCGCTGGACTGGGTCATCCTGATGCTCCCCTGCTCGCCGCGACGGTCCAGCCCGGGAGCCTAGGTGGGGCAGAGCCGGTCGTCGGGTGTCTCGGCCTTGGTCAGGCCGAGGTCTCGACGGCGAGATCAGGATCGGGACTCACCGCCCACCTCGAGATGACGAGCCCACCCGCTCCAGCTCGTCGGCGGGGCGCCCATGCTCGCCGACGTCGTCGGGATCGTGGCTCACGCCCCAGCGCCGGTGGAAGCGGCGGAGCGGCGCAGGAGCCCACCAGTTGGCCTCGCCGGCGAGGCGCATGAACGCCGGCACCAGCAGGCCGCGGATCACAGTGGCGTCCATGACGACGGCCAGGGCCAGGCCGAGCCCGAACATCTTCAGGAAAGTCACTCCGCTGGTTGCGCCGAAGGCGACGAAGGTGACGGCCAACAGGGCGGCGGCGGCGGTGACGATGCGCCCGGTGCGTTCGAGGCCGATGGCCACGGCGCTGATGTTGTCGCCGCTGGCGTCGTGCTCCTCCTTGATTCGGGAGAGCAGGAACACCTCGTAGTCCATGGAGAGGCCGAAGGCGATGCAGAACATGAGGACCGGCGCGGCCAGGTCGAGCTGGCCGGTGGCGGTGAAATCGAGAACGCCCGACAGGTTGCCGTCCTGGAAGATCCAGACCATGGCTCCGAAGGTGGCGGTGAGCGACAGCAGGTTCAACACGATGGCCTTGGCGGGGACGACGACGCTGCCGAACAGGGCGAAGAGGAGGACGAAGGTGATCACGCCGACGATGCCGAGGGCGAGCGGCAGCCGGCCATAGATCGCGGCCTTGGAGTCGACGAGCTCGGCGGCGGCGCCCTCGACCCCGAACTCGAAGGGAGCGTCGATGGCCCGCACGTCCTCGACCAACGCCTCCCCCTCGGCCGACCGCGCCGGCACGTCGGGCACCACCGTCACCCACGACCCTGCGGCCGCCGAGCGCACACCGACCTTGGCGACGCCCTCAACAGTCTCGACGTCGGTGACGAAGGAAGCCACCGTGGCCGCGTCGGCGCCGCGTGCGTCGACTCCAGGCAGCACGATGGCGAACTGCTCGCTCTGGTTGCCGTCGAACTCGCCGGCCAGGCGCTCGGACACCTGCCGGACCTCGTTCGACGCCGGCAGCGCCGTGTAGCTGGGCAGGCCGGCGCTGACGTCGAGGAAGGGGATGCCCAGCACCACCAGCACGGCGACCACGCCGGTGGCGATCGGGACCGGCCGACGCATGACGGCGCTGGCCAGGCGGTGCCAGAACCCGTCCTGGAGCGCGGCTGCGGCCGGCGGGCGGCGGCGCAGCGACCAGGCGTTGACCCTGGGACCCACGGCCGCCAGCAGCGCCGGGTGGCGGCCGTGCTGGTCTTCTTCACGGCCGACCTCACCGCCGGGCTCGTCGGTGGCCTCCTCGTGGCCCTCGTCCCGTGGGCCCTTCTGGCCGGCGACGTTCGGCTCGGCCCATGGACCATGGTCCTCGGTGGGGTCGGCCTGCCCGCTGCCGTCGTCCTCGGCTACGACGCCACGGGGGCCACCTTCCTGGCCATGCTGGCGGTGGCATGGTTGGCTGCCGACGGGCGATCCCGGCTCGCCGAGATGACGGCGCTCGCGGCCTCGGTGGCGATCCCCATCGCCGACGTCGCCTCGAACCAGGCGAACTACCGCAGCAGCGCCTGGGTCTACCTGGCCACCGGCTCGCTGTTCTCCTGGTTCATCGGTCGCATGCTGCACCGGGAGCGCCAGCTGGTCGGCGCGCTGAGCGAAGCCCAGGGACGCCTCCACGACGCGGCGGCGGCGGCCGAGCGCCAGCGCATCGCCCACGACGTGCACGACGTGGTGGGCCACAGCCTCTCGGTGGTGCTCCTCAACGTGATGGGCGCCCGCCGGGTCCTGACCCTCGATCCGGCAGCCGCAGCGGAGGCGCTCGACCGTGCGGAGCGCGTCGGTCGAGACAGCCTCGACAGCGTTCGCGCCGTCGTGGCCCTCCTGCGCTCGCCGGCCGCCGGCGGTGCGGCCGCG
>JALZJC010000067.1 GCA_030859945.1 Actinomycetota bacterium
TGTTCTGGGCCGAGCACGGCATCCGCAAGGGTCAGGTGTGGCGGCTCAAGGCGGGGCTCATCATGGTCATCCTGATGGGCTTCAGCTTCTTCTGCTTCCTCACCCTGTACGAGTACCCGGAGCTGACCTTCGGCATCAAGGACAATGCCTACGCCTCCATCTTCTACCTGACCACGGCCTTCCATGGCGCCCACGTGTTGGGCGGGCTGCTGATGTTGAGCGTGGTCCTGGTGAAGGCGTTCCAGGGCAAGCTCAGCGCCGAGCGCCATGTCACCCTCGAGGTGGTGGGGATGTATTGGCACTTCGTCGACGTGGTGTGGATCTTCGTGTTCTCCTCCCTCTACCTCTCGGCCCACCTCAAGTAGAGGAGCGGAGCCAGGCATGAGCCTCCCCGACACCGCAAGGCGCAGCCCCGCCCTCCTGTGGACGGCGGCGCTGGTGGGCATCGTGGCCTGGATGGTCCACCTCACCTTCGCGTCGGGCATCATCCCCTACACCTGCAACACGCCGGGGACGCTGTGGACGGTGCATCTGGCCACGGCGCTCCTGGCCGCGATCACCGCCGCCGGCATGTGGATCTGCTACGGGGTGATGCGGACGACCGGGGACGACGAGTCCTCGGGAACCCTCGCCGGCAACCACAGCTTCGTGGGTGTCTTCGGGTTGATCACCGGCGCCTTCTCCCTGGCCCTCATCGTGCTCGAGGGCAGCTTCGCCCTCTTCCTGAGCCCCTGTGCCTGAGCCCCTCGTCCTCCTGTCGGTGGTGCTGGTCGGCTGCGCCTATGCCCGAGGCTTCAGGCGCCTGCAGGCAAGGACCGGCCGGCGCCACGTCGGGCGGGCGGTGGCCTTCGGCGCCGGCCTGGCCGTGGTGCTGGTGACCCTTTCGGCCCCGGTCGAGCACCGTTCCCTCGAGCGGTTGTGGGTCCACATGGTGCAGCACGAGGCCCTGGTGGCGGGGGCCGCCCCCCTCCTCATCCTCGGTAACCCTCTGCCGGCACTGCTCTGGGCCCTTCCTCCCGGACCCAGGGCGGTGGTGGCCCCCTGGTGGCGCCGGCTGTCGCGCAGCCATGCCCGCCCTTCGGGGTGGGTGGCGTGGGCGGCCGCCGCCTTCGGCGTGCAGACCGTCGCCCTGTGGGGCTGGCACGCGCCGGACCCGTACCAGGCGGCACTGCGCTCGGAGTGGCTGCACAGCCTTCAACACGCCAGCTTCCTCGCCACGGCGCTGTTCTTCTGGTGGGCGGTCATCGGCGCTCGCCGGCGCTCGCTGTACGGCGGTGGCGTGCTGGTCAACTTCGCGGCAGCCCTCCAGGGCGTGGCCCTGGGGGCTTACATGACCCTGTCGGGGCGGGTCTGGTACCCGTTCTACGCGGCGCGAGACGGCGGGAGCCTGACGCCGCTGGAGGACCAGCAGGTCGCCGGCGTCATCATGTGGGGCCCGGGCGGTGCCGCCTACCTCGTGGCGGCCATAGTGCTGTTCATGGCCTGGCTGGGCGGGGACGAACCGGGCGAGGAGAGCCGTCCTCGCCGTGACCTCCCGGCGCGGGTGACGGCCGAGGCCCCGGCCACATGAGCTGGCCACAGGGGACCGATCACAGGAGAGGTTGGAGATGAGCCGAAGTCGAGCTGTTCTGGTCACGGCGGCCCTTGCCGCTGGTGTCCTCGCGGCGTGCAACAGCGCCGACAAGCCGGCCACGTCCACCATGGGTAACGCCGAGCTGGGCAAGGAGGCCATCGAGAAGTACGGGTGTGGCTCATGTCACACCATCCCCGGGGTGAAGGAGGCCGACGGCCTGGTGGGGCCGCCCCTCACCCACTTCGCGGAGCGCTCGTTCATCGCCGGCCAGCTGGCCAATACGGAGGAGAACCTGACCCGCTGGATCCGTGACCCCCAGGCAGTCGAACCGGGAACGGCCATGCCCAACCTCGGCGTGTCGGACACCGACGCCCAGAACATCGCCGCCTACATCACGACCATCGAGTAGTCGCCTCGCAACCGGAGGCAGCTCGGCGAGCTTGATCGTGCCTCCGCCCTGGACCGCTACCCGGAGGGGCTCTTCTCGGCTTCCTTGTGACCGTTGGGGGCCTCTATGCGCCCGATGGCTCGGAAGGGCGCCCTCGCCTCTTCCTGCTCGTGGACCAGGTGCTCGGCGCCGGCGAGGTCCTTGCAGATCTTGTAGGTGATCAGGGCCACGCCCAGCGGTAGGGCTACGAGCAGGACCTGCAGGCCCTTCACGACGGCCGTGATGGACAGGTCCATCTGCTGGGAGAAGACGTCCTGGGCCCCGGCCAGGGTGAGCACGACGTAGAAGGTGAGGACCCCGGTGCCGATGGCGGTGCGTAGGGGCCGGTACCGGGGGCGGTCGAGGAGGTGGTGCTCGGCGTAGTCCCTGGTGAAGCGGGCCTCGATGAACGGCCACAGGTACAGCAGGGCGAAGGTGATGCCCGGCATGAGGACCGAGGGGAAGAAGGGGTTGGCGATGGTCTTGCCGAAGGCCCGGACCTCCCAGGCCGGGAACACCCTGAGAGCCCCCTCGATCCATCCCAGGTACCAGTCGGGCTGGGCCGCGGTGCTCACCGAGGCGGGCCTGAAGGGCCCGTAGAGCCACACGGGGTTGATCTGGGCCAACCCCGCCAGGGCCGAGAGCACCGCCAGGACCAGGCAGAACAGTGCCATGCTGCGGGCGGTGTAGGTGGGCCACAGGTGCGAGCCCACGATGTTGCGCTCGGTGCGCCCGGGGCCGCGGAACTGCGTGTGCTTCTGGCGCCACAGGATGGCCAGGTGGGCCCCGAGGAGCCCGGCGATGGCAGCCGGAACGAGGAGGATGTGAATCACGTAGAGGCGCCCGATGATGTCGTGGGCCGGGAACTCACCACCGAAGATCAGCGCTGCCAGCCACTCTCCGAGGACCGGGATGGACAGGACGATGGCGTACATGATGTGCAGGCCGGTTCCCGAGAGCAGGTCGTCGGGCAGCGAGTACCCGGTGAAGCCGTTGGCGATGGCCAGCACCAGCAGGGTGACCCCGATCATCCAGTTCAGCTCCCGCGGCTTGCGGAAGGCGCCGGTGAAGAAGACACGACAAAGGTGGGTGATGAGGGCGGCGACGAAGATCAGGGCGGCCCAGTGGTGGATCTGGCGCATCACCAAGCCCGCCCGCACGTCCCAGCTGAGCTCGATCACCGAGCGGTAGGCCTCGGACATCTCCACGCCACGGAGCGGGCCGTACTTGCCGTTGTACACGACCTCTCCGAGGCTGGCGTCGAAGAAAAAGCTGAGGAAGATGCCCGTCACCACCAGCACCACGAAGCAGTACATGGCCAACTCGCCGAGCATGAACGACCAGTGGTCCGGGAAGATCTTGTTGAGGGCGGTGCGGGCGAAGCGGGAGACGCCGAGGCGGTCGTCGGACCAGCGACCGAGCCGCCTTCCCTTCATGCCGCTCGAGGCTTGGGAACGGTCGGTCCTGGAGTCCGTAGCGGCCATGTCGGACTCATTGTTGTGCACCGCCCAGGCTGTTGCCAGTACGCCCGAAGCGGGTCAGGGAGTAGGCTCGCCGATCCCCTCCCCGGCGCCCGACGCGTCGTCGTCCATCAGCTCGTTCTCGAGCGCCTCCCGCCTGGTCACGGGGTCGTCGCCCTGGCCGTCGGCCTCCTCCCGCACCTCTTCCTGGGTCGCCCGCTCTGGCTGGCTCATCTTGTCGGAATGGCTCTCGTCCATGGCAATCTTCTAATCCATGTCGGGCCCCTCCATCGCCATCGCCTTGTTCGAAGGCGTGGAGGAGCTGGACTGGGTGGGTCCCTGGGAGGTGCTCGGGGCATGGGCCCGGATGTACCCGGGTGACGACGTGTCGGTGTTCACCGTGGCCGAGACAGAAGGGGTCGTCCGGTGCGCCAACGGCGCCCGGGTGCTGGCCGACCACATGTGGGAGGCGGCGCCGTCGTTCGACGTGCTGATCTGGCCGGGAGGCCAAGGCACCCGACGCCAGCTCGGGGTGGAAGCGGTGCGAGCCCTGGTGCGTGGGGCAGCCCGGGCCGGGGTGCTCATGGCCAGCGTCTGCACCGGGTCCTTGGTCTATGCCGACGCCGGCCTGCTCGACGGGCGCCCGGCGACGACCCACTGGGGATCGCTCGAGCACCTGGCCACCTTGGGCCGGAGCATCGAGGTACGACCCGACGACCGCTTCGTCGACGACGTGGACGTGATCACCGCTGCCGGCGTCTCGGCTGGGATCGACATGGCCCTGCACCTGGTCCGGCGCCTGCACTCGAACGAGCGCGCCGATGAGGTGCGGCGGTACATCCAGTACGATCCCGAGCCGCTGGCCTGACGCCTATGGACACCCGAGAGCTCACCTTCGACACCCGCGGCCAGGACCTCGTCGACATCACGGACGAGGTCACTGAGCTCTGCCTGGGCAAGGGTGACGGCCTGGTCCACCTCTTCGCCCCCCACGCCACCGCCGGGCTGGCCGTCATGGAGCTGGGCGCCGGCTCCGAACCCGACCTCCGGGAGCTCCTCGGTCGGCTCCTGCCCCGCGACGACCGCTACACGCACAGCCATGGCGCCACTGGTCACGGGGCGGACCACCTCCTGCCCGTGCTCGTGAGCCCCTCGCTCGTCCTACCCGTGCTCGGCGACCGACCCGCCCTCGGCACGTGGCAGCACGTCGTCCTCCTCGACCTCAACCAGGACATCGCCGAGCGCCACGTCCGGGTGAGCTTCCTGTCCGGCTGAGGAGCCATGGCAAACGCGGTCTCGTCCCAGTTCGATCGCACCATCGCCGACGGCGAGCACCGCCTGAGCCGGAGCCTCCCGTCCCTCCTGGCCACAGGTGCAGTGGGCGGCATCGACGTGGGCGTTGGCGTTTTCGCCCTGCTGCTCGTGGAGAACGCCACCCACAACGAGCTCCTTGCGGGCCTGGCCTTCGGCATCGGCTTCATCGCCCTCACCCTGGCCAACAGCGAGCTGTTCACCGAGAACTTCCTCGTGCCCATCGCCACCGTGACCGCCAGGAGGGCACGCCCGATCGCCGTCCTGCGGCTGTGGCTCGGGACCGCCGCCACCAACCTGGCGGGGGGATGGCTGATCATGGCCGTGGTGCTGGCCGCCGTGCCCAAGCTGGAGGAGACGGCTGTCAAGTCGGCCACGCACTACACCGAGCTCGGGCTGGGGTGGGAGTCGTTTGCGTCGGCCATCCTGGGCGGGGCCGTCATCACCCTCATGACGTGGATGGAGCGAGGCAGCGAGTCGCAGGGGGGAAAGCTGGTGGCCGCGGTGGCCGCCGCCTTCCTCTTGGGGGCCGGGAAGCTGACCCACGCCATAGTGGTCTCCCTTCTCCTCTTCGCCGGCCTGCAGGCGGGCGCCCCCTACGGCTACCTCGACTGGCTGGGTTTCCTCGGGTGGGCAACGTTGGGCAACATGGTCGGCGGGATAGGCCTCATCACCGCCCTCCGCCTGGTCCAGGTGGGAAGGGCCTCGGTGACCGACCAGCACCACACGGCATCGGGGGAGGACGAGGCCGAGCCCGAGCCCGACTCGAGGTCTGAGCTCGAACCCAGGCCCTGACCCGGCTGGACTGCGGTGTTCGTGCCGCCGGCAAACCGGCCTACGGTGTGGACATGGATTGGAACATCAGGCTTCCCGAGACCGAAACCCAAGAGGGGTTGGTCAAGTGCAGCTTCTGCAACAGCACCCAGATCCCCGAGGTCCAGGCCTTCACCAGACCCGACGTCGTCATCTGCCACGCCTGCGTGGAGCTCATGGCTGCCCAGGTGAACGCCTCAGCGGAGCCGCCGTCGGACCCCGAGTCGGGGGCTGAGGTCGAGAACCCGCGGACCTGCAACTTCTGCCAGCGCCAGCAGGAGTTCGCCGACGCCATCTTCGCCGGCAACGAGAAGAACCTCTACATCTGCACCGACTGCGTGACCGGCTTCAAGCAATCCCTCGGTCAGGGCGTGGGCTGATCTCCCCGACGCCGGCGCCTTCAGGCCGGCACGGCGGGCGACGCCTCCCGGCTATCGACGGGCCCGAGCGGATCCCGGCTTCGCCGGAGGATGTCACTGGGCAAGGTGAGCGCCGTCCGTAGGACCACGGTGGCGCAGACGACGGCCAGCACCAGCATGAAGGCCAGGCGGGTGGACCCGCCCAGGCCACTGGCCAGGAGCACGGTGCGGGTGTTGGTGAGGAGGATGACACCGCCCACCAGGGTCCCCATCACCCGGGGGTGCAGGCGGTGCACCAGCCATGCCGCCAGGGGAGCGGCGCACACGCCGCCGGCCAGCAGGGCGGTGACGAGGCGAAGGTCGACGCCCGACCGGCCCAACGACCACAGGAAGCCGGCGCTGGCGCTGACGGCGACCAGGAACTCGGAGGCAGACGCGGAGCCGATGGCCCGCCGGGGCTCCATGCGGCCGGCGGTCATGAGCGTCGGGGTGGTGATGGGCCCCCAGCCGCCCCCTCCGATGGCGTCCAGGAAACCGGCACCCAGCCCCAGGGGGCCGAGGAAGCGGGGCCGCATGTGCTGCTCGGGCACCGAGCGAAGGCTGCCGCCGAAGGCGAAGCGCCACACGATGAACGCGCCCAGGCAGAGAAGGATCACCGCGACCACGGGCTTCACGCTCTGGGCCGAGAACGAGCTCAGCGCGACGGCGCCGAAGAAGCCACCTGCGGCACCGGGGACCCCGATCCAGCCCACAGTCCGCCAGCTCACGTTCCCGAAGCGCCAGTGCGAGAGGCCCGAAACCAGGGTGGTGCCCACCTCGGCCAGGTGGACGCTCGCCGACGCTATGGCGGGGGCGCTACCCGTGGACAGGAGGAGGGTGGTGGCAGTGACTCCGTAGGCCATCCCGAGGGCACCGTCGATGAGCTGAGCCACCAGCCCCACAACAGCGAAGATGAACAGTCTCTGCACCGATACCCCCAAAGCTGATAACTCCGATCATCTTTATCAGCAATTGGGCCGGCGTCAAAGTCAGTTCCGGCAAACCACCGAGTTTTTGGCCCCGCGACGGCGCCGGGGATCGCCGGCCTCAGACGCCGATCGTGGCGGCCACGACCTCGAAAGCGTCGCCCACGGTGCGGACGTCGTCGGGCTCGAAGTCGGGGAGCTTCACGGAGAACGCCTCGTTCAGGGCCAGGGTTATCTCGATCACGGCCAGGCTGTCGGCGCCCAGGTCCTTGTCCCAGAGAGCAGGCGGGACCACCCGTTCCTGGTCCACGTCGAGCACCTCGGCCACGCATTCCTGGAAGGTCCTGTAGGCGCTCTCCCGGTCCACGGGGGTCACTGTATCCCCGACGGTCGGCGTCGCACGGCCCGGCGGAGCGGGGAAGGGGCGACCGCTACGCTCGGCCCGCATGCGTCCCGACGAGCTGCTTCCCCACCGGCCGCCCTTCCTGTTCGTGGACGAGATCGTGGCCGTGGTGCCCGGTGAGTCGGCCACGGGGCGCTGGCACCTCACCGGCGAGGAGTCCTTCTTCGCCGGTCACTTCCCCGGCCGACCCACCTTGCCGGGCGTGCTCATGGTGGAGGCCATCGCCCAGCTGGGCGGGGTGGCCCTCCTGGCCCACGACTCCTACCGCGGCAAGCTCCCTCTCTTCGCCGGCATCGACAAGGCCCGGTTCCGGCGCCAGGCCACACCCGGAGACACGCTCGACCTGGAGGTGACCCTCCACCACATGGGCAACAGCGCCGGGAAGGGTTCGGGGCGGGCTCTTCTCGACGGGGCCCTGGCCTGCCAGGCCGACATGTTCTTCGCCCTGGTTCCCTACCAGACGTGCGATGACCCCGAGCGCCCCGTTTAGCGACCGGTTCAGGGCCGGCGGAACACCAGGGTGGCGTTGTGCCCGCCGAAGCCGAAGCTGTTGCTCACGGCAACCTGGATGGCCGACTCCCGGGCCCGGTTGGGCACGTAGTCCAGGTCACAGTTGGGGTCCGGTTCCTCGTAGTTCACCGTGGGAGGAAGGACTCCCGTCAGCAGCGCGCTGAGGCAGGCGAAGGCCTCGAAGGCTCCGGCGGCCCCGATCATGTGCCCGGTCATGGACTTGGTGGAGGAGACGGGTACACCGGTGCCGAAGACAGCCTTCACCGCCGCGGTCTCGATGCGGTCGTTGGGCTGGGTGGAGGTGCCGTGAGCGTTGATGTAACCCACGTCCTCGGGTGCGATGCCGGCGTCGGCGAGGGCCATGCGCATGGCCTCGATGGCCCCCGTGCCCTGTGGGTGAGGGGCGGTCATGTGATGGGCGTCGCAGGTCGCTCCGTATCCGATCACCTCACCGAGGACGGGGGCACCCCTGGCCAGTGCCGACTCCCGCTCCTCGAGCACGAGGGTGGCCGCCCCCTCGGCGGCGACGAAGCCGTCCCTGCCGGCGTCGAAGGGACGTGACGCCCGCTCGGGCTCGTCGTTGCGCTCGGAAAGGGCCTTGAGAGCGGAGAAGCCGGCCACGCCGATGGGCGTGATCATGGACTCGGAGCCCCCGCACACCATGGCGTCGGCCCGGTTCAGGCGGATCTGGTCGTAGGCGTCGCCGATGGCGTGGGCCGAGGCCGCGCAGGCGGTGACGGTGCAGCTGTTGG
>JALZJC010000110.1 GCA_030859945.1 Actinomycetota bacterium
TCCTCGATCGCCACGAGAAGGAGGCCGAGAAGGCCGAGACCCAGTTCAAGCGGGGGATCATCACCGACGACGAGCGGCGCCAGAAGGAGATCGAGATCTGGACCTCGGCCAACTCGGAGGTGGGCCGAGCCATGGACGCCACCCTCTCCACCCTGGTCTTCAACCCGCTGGACATGATGGTGAGCTCCGGCGCCCGAGGGAACGCCCAGCAGGTGCGCCAGATCGCGGGCATGAAGGGCCTGGTGTCCAACCCACGGGGCGAGATGATCCCCCGGCCCATCAAGTCCTCCTTCCGTGAGGGCCTGTCGGTGCTGGAGTACTTCATCTCGACTCACGGTGCCCGCAAGGGGCTCGCTGACACCGCCCTGCGCACCGCTGACTCCGGCTACCTCACCCGCCGGCTGGTGGACGTGGCCCAGGAGCTCATTGTGCGAGAGGAGGACTGCGGCACCACTCGCGGCATCTGGCTGGAAGACATCGTCCCCGACGAGCCCGGGCGCCGCTCCTACGTCGAGACCCGCCTGTTCGGCCGGGCCCTAGCCGAGCAGACCGGCGACTTTGCCGCCGGCACCGATGTCGGTGACGAGGTCATGGTGGCTCTGCGGGACGACGCCGGCATCACGCGCGTGCGGGTGCGGTCGGTCCTCACCTGCGAGGCCGTCCACGGCATCTGCGCCACGTGCTACGGCCGCTCGCTGGCCACCATGAAGCCCAGCGAGATGGGAGAGGCGGTGGGCGTGATCGCCGCCCAGTCCATCGGCGAACCCGGTACCCAGCTCACCATGCGGACCTTCCACACCGGTGGCATCGCCGGGGAGGACATCACCCACGGCCTGCCCCGAGTGGTCGAGCTGTTCGAGGCTCGTACGCCCAAGGGCGCGGCCGTGCTGGCTCGCACCTCGGGCGTGGTGCGCATCTCCGACGAGGAGATCGGGCGGCGCATCACCGTGGTGGGCGACGACGGTTCCGAGGACAACTACACCATCCCCCAGCGCGCCCACCTGGAGCTGAGCGACGGCAAGGAGGTCACGGCGGGCGACGCACTGGTCGAGGGGCCCAAGGACCCCAAGGAGCTACTGGACATCAAGGGAATCCGGGAGACGCAGCAGTACCTCGTGGAAGAGGTTCAGAAGGTCTACCGGGACCAGGGCGTGTCCATCCACGACAAGCACATCGAGCTCATCGTTCGCCAGATGCTGCGCCGGGTGTCGGTGGCCGAGCCAGGTGACTCACCCTTCCTCCCCGGGGAGCGGGTCGACACCCGTTCCTACGCCGACGTCAACCGCCAGCTCGTGCAGTCCGGCAGTCGCCCCGCCGAAGGGAGGCCTGAGCTGATGGGCATCACCAAGGCCTCGTTGGCAACTGATTCGTGGCTGTCGGCGGCGTCGTTCCAGGAGACCACCCGTGTGCTCACCGAGGCAGCCATCGAAGGCAAGTCGGACCAGCTGTTCGGCCTCAAGGAGAACATCATCATCGGCAAGCTCATCCCGGCCGGAACGGGCATGACCCGCTACCGCGACCTCGAGTTCGAGACACCAGAGTACGAGCCCATGACGGGCTGGTCGTCGGATGCCGAGACCGAGGATCTGGCGGCCTGGCTGGCCAACATCGGTGCTGGTGACGGCGATGGCGAGTCAGGTGCGCAGTCCGGCGACGGGGAGGCGGCCTGGCTCCAACCCACGCCCGATGCCGAGCCAGTGGTCCAGGTCCTGGAAGAGGACGAAGCCGGCTGAGGGGACGCCAGTCCCTGATCCGACTCGCACCGGGAGCGGCGGCCGCACCGCCGCAGCTCGGTACGGTGCCTCGCATGGTTCCCTTCAAGCTTTACGCCGAGACCTCTGCCCTCCGCACCCGTCAGATCCTGTCGGACGTGGGCATGCTCGTGTGGGTGTTCGTCTGGGTCCGGGTCGGGCTGTGGCTGAACGAGCTGGTTGAGCGGCTGGAGGGGCCGGGCCGGAGCATCGAGGACGCCGGCGTGCAGATAGCCAGCTGGCGGGTACCGATCCTGGACCGCCGGATCGGTCCCATCACCTCCGGCGGGGAGGCACTCCAGCGGGCCGGCGACACCCAACAGGACGTGGTCCACACGCTGGCCTTCTGGCTGGCCTTGGGGCTGGCGGCCATCCCCATCTTCTGGTTGGCGACGCGCTACGTGCCGAGGCGCCTGCGTTGGTCCCGTGAAGCCACGGCCGCCAGTCAGATCCGCGCCCAACCGGGTGCCTCCCAGCTCTTCGCCCTGCGGGCGATCGCCAACCGTCCTCTGTCCAGAGTCCGGCGCGCCGCGCCCGACCCCGCCGCCGCCTACGCCCGCGGCGACTTTGCCGCCCTCGCCGCCTTGGAGCTGGCTGAGCTCGGGCTGCGATCTCCCCCGTCCCGGTCCTGAAGTCCGCCGTGGCCCACGGGCCGGCGGTCGGTTGCCGGGGCCCACTCCAAGGCCTACCATGTAGGACTGGCCACAGCCGGTCTCTGACCGCTGCGGCTTTATCTCCTGTTCGCTCCCACGAGATTCCGCTCCGAGAGGCGACGCGTGCCCACCATCGCGCAGTTGGTCCGCAAGGGCCGCCAGACCAAGCAGTCGAAGACCAAGACCCCGGCCCTGCGGGGAGCTCCCCAGCGGCGAGGGGTGTGCACTCGCGTCTTCACCCACACACCCAAGAAGCCCAACTCCGCCTTGCGCAAGGTGGCGAGGGTCCGTCTCACGGGCGGCTACGAGGTCACGGCTTACATACCCGGCGAGGGTCACAACCTCCAGGAGCACTCCATCGTGTTGGTCCGGGGCGGGCGGGTGAAGGACCTGCCCGGGGTCCGTTACAAGGTGATCCGCGGCACGCTCGACACCTCGGGGGTGCGCGACCGCAAGCAGGCTCGCAGCAGATACGGGGCAAAACGGGATGGGTAGGGCACGATCAGTCGAAGGGGCTCTCTGATGCCCAGGAAGGGCCCTGCGCCGCGCCGGGAGATGTTCCCCGACCCGATCTACCGGTCGGTCCAGGTCACCCAACTGGTGAACAAGGTGCTGACCGAGGGCAAGCGCACGCTCGCCGAGCGCATCGTGTACGACTCGCTCGACATCGTCAAGGACAAGACCGGCAGCGAGCCCGTTGCCACCCTCAAGCGGGCCATCGAGAACACCCGGCCCCAGCTGGAGGTGAAGAGCCGACGCGTCGGAGGCGCCACCTACCAGGTGCCGATGGAGGTCCGTCCGCGGCGATCGACGACCCTGTCCATACGGTGGTTGGTTGGCTATTCGCGCCAGCGCCGGGAGAAGACCATGGCCGAGCGCCTGGCCAACGAGCTGCTGGACGCCTCCAACAACACCGGCTCAGCCGTGAAGCGCAAGGATGACCTCCACAAGATGGCCGAGTCCAACAAGGCCTTTGCCCACTATCGCTGGTGAACGGCCAGCCAAGCGAAGCTTGGCTGGGCAGCTTCATGGAGCTCCAACCCGACCGGCAGAGCCGGATCGGCCCTCCGCAACCACAGGGACCAAGAGATGGCGACACTAATCCGGGAGTATCCGCTGGCCCGGACCCGCAACATCGGGATCATGGCCCACATCGACGCGGGCAAGACCACCACCACCGAGCGGATCCTCTACTACACGGGCAAGAACTACAAGATCGGAGAGGTCCACGAGGGCTCGGCCACCATGGACTGGATGGTGCAGGAGCAGGAGCGCGGCATCACCATCACGTCGGCTGCCACCACGTGCAAGTGGAAGGACACGTGGATCAACATCATCGACACTCCCGGTCACGTCGACTTCACCGTGGAGGTGGAACGGTCACTCCGGGTCCTCGACGGCGCGGTGGCGGTATTCGACGCGGTTGCCGGTGTGGAGCCACAGACGGAGACGGTGTGGCGTCAGGCTGACAAGTACGGCGTCCCCCGCATGTGCTTCGTCAACAAGATGGACCGCATCGGCGCCGATTTCGATCGATCCGTGGGAATGATCAGGGATCGCCTCGATGCCGTGCCCGCAGTGCTGCACGTTCCCATCGGGGCGGAGAACGCCTTCAAGGGAATGATCGATCTCATCGGCATGAAGGCGTTGATGTGGGAAGAAGGTTCCGCCCACGGTGAGTCGTGGTTCGTACACGAGGTGCCTGAGGAGATGCTCGGCGAGGCCGAGAAGAGAAGGCAGGAGCTGGTCGACACCGTCTCGGAGTTCGATGACGCCATCACCGAGAAGTACATCGGTGAGGAGGACATCACCGCCGACGACCTCCGGCGAGCATTGCGGGCCGGGACCATCGCCAACCGCATCGTTCCCGTCCTGTGCGGCTCGGCGTTCAAGAACAAGGGTGTCCAGCCCCTGCTCGACGCCGTAGTCGACTTCCTGCCCAGCCCTCTCGACGTGCGCCCCACCATGGGCGTGCAAGTCAAGAACGGCGAGGAGATCGAGCGCCGGACCGACGACAGCGCACCCTTCTCGGCCCTCGCCTTCAAGATCATGAGCGATCCCCATGTGGGCAAGCTCACCTACTTCCGGGTCTACAGCGGCCACCTGGCCAAGGGCGCGGCCGTGCTCAACTCCACCAAGGACCGCAAGGAACGGGTGGGAAGGCTTCTCCAGATGCACGCCAACCACCGGGAGGACAAGGAGGCGGTGTTCGCCGGTGACATCGTGGCTGCCGTCGGCCTCAAGCACACCACCACCGGCGACACCCTGTGCGACCCCGCCCAGCCCGTGGTGCTCGAGTCGCTCGAGTTCCCCGAGCCGGTGATCCACGTGGCCGTGGAGCCCAAGACCAAGGACGCTCAGGACAAGCTTTCCAAGGCCCTCACTGCCCTCTCGGAGGAGGACCCCACCTTCCAGGTCCACAGCGACGAGGAGACGGGCCAGACGGTGATCGGCGGGATGGGAGAGCTGCACCTGGAGGTGCTCGTCGACCGCATGCTGCGGGAGTTCCGGGTCGACGCCAACGTGGGCAAGCCCCAGGTTGCCTACCGGGAGACCATCACCCAGACGGCCCACAAGGTGGAGATGCGCTACGTCCGCCAGACCGGTGGACGGGGCCAGTACGCCCACGTGGTGATCGACCTCGAGCCCACCGGCCCCGGCGGGGGCTACGAGTTCGTGGACAAGATCAAAGGCGGCGACATTCCGAAGGAGTACATCCCCTCGGTCGACGCCGGGATCCAGGAGGCGCTCACCTCCGGCGTGGTGGCCGGCTACCCCATGGTCGACCTGCGCGTCATCCTCACCGATGGCTCGTACCACGAGGTCGACTCCTCGGAGATGGCCTTCAAGATCGCCGGTTCCATGTCCGTCAAGGAGGCGGCTCGGCGTGCCCGCCCGGCACTGCTGGAGCCCATCATGGCGGTGGAGGTGGTGACACCCGACGAGTACATGGGTGACCTCATCGGTGACCTGTCGGCACGCCGGGGCAGGGTGGAGGGCATGGACCAGCGTGGTAGCAGCCAGGTAATCCGCGCTCAGGTGCCCCTGTCGGACATGTTCGGCTACGCTACCGACCTGCGTTCGCGCACTCAGGGGCGCGCCACGTACACAATGCAGTTCCACTCTTACCAGCAGGTTCCGGAGTCGGTCTCCAAGGAGATCGTCGCTCGGGTGCGGGGAGAATAGCGGCTTACCAGAAGTCGCTCGTCCGGCTCTGCCGGCCGAGCGAGAAGGACAGAGC
>JALZJC010000112.1 GCA_030859945.1 Actinomycetota bacterium
GCGCTCGGGTGAGCGTCCCACCACCACCACCTCCGCTGCTCCCGCGCCGGCCAGGGCCAGGATCACGGCCCTGGCCGCGCCGCCGGCGCCCACCACCAGGCACCGCCGGCCCGCCGGGTCGAAGCCCTGGTCGTCCCGTAGGGCGTCGAGGAAGCCTTGGCCGTCGGTGCTCTCCCCCACCAGGGAAGAGCCCACCCGCACCACGGTGTTCACCGCGCCCAGACGCTCGGCGGTGGCAGAGAGACGGTCGAGGGCCGGGACCACGGCCTCCTTGTGGGGCATGGTGACGGAGAGCCCGTCGATGCCCAGGGCCCGGGCGCCGGCCACCGCCACCCCTGCCTCCCCCGGGGCCACCTCGAAGGCGAGGTAGGCCCAGTCGAGGCCCAGCGCGGCGAAGGCCGCGTTGTGCAGCACGGGCGACAGCGAATGGGCCACGGGCCGGCCGATCACGGCCGCCACCCTCGTGGTGGCCGTGGGCCAGGCCCCAGCCGGCGTGGGGGGGCTCAGCAGCTCTCCTGGTCGGGGTTCTCAGCCCTGCGGCGAGCCGTGTTCTGGGCATGCTCGGCTCCCGTGCGGGCGAACACCGTCTCCCCCGTGCAGTCGTTGACGGTCACGTAGAAGAGGGCTTCACCCGGGGGAGGGTCCACCGCCGCCTCCAGGGCGGCACGGCCCGGAGCGGCAATGGGGGTGGGGGGCAGTCCCATGACCCGGTAGGTGTTGTACGGCGAGTCCACCTGGAGGTCCTTGTCGAGCACCCGCAGGCCCTTCTCCCCCGTCCTGTTCTGGGCATAGATGACGGTGGCGTCGACCTGGAGAGGCATCCTGGCCTTCAACCGGTTGTAGATGACCCGCGCCACCGGGCCCCGGTCCTCGGGTCTCCTGGCCTCGCGCTCCACCAGCGAGGCCACGATCACGGCCTGGTAGGGGTTGACGAGGCCCCCCTGGACGACCTCGTCGATGCCCACCCTGGCCGCGGCGTCGTCGAAGGCGCTCACCATGCGCTCCAGGATGACCGCCTCGTCGTCCGTGTCCTCGATGTGGTACGTCTCGGGCAGCAGCAGGCCCTCCAGGCTGGTCGACCCCTCGGGCTGGTAGCGGGAGCGGACCCGGCCGCTGCCCGCCACCTCGAGGAAGCGGTCCACCGAGCGTCCCGGCAGCTTGGCGATCCGGTCGGCGACCTGGCGCAGGGTCAGGCCCTCGGGGATGGTGAGGCGGTCGAAGCTGACATCGGGGCCCTGCTCGAGGACCGAGATCAACTCGTCGAAGGACGATCCCCGGCGCAGCCTGTAGGAGCCGGCTTGGAACGGGCCCGACCCCTTGCTCCGCACGTAGAGGCGGAAGACCCGGGCGCTGTCCACCACGCCCTCGTCGTCGAGGATGCCGGCGATCCGCTGCACGGACGAGCCTTCGGGCACCTCGACCGAGACCTCCCCGGCGCCGGCGCCGGGCGGGTCGACCTGGCGCTGGTACCACAGGACGCCGCCCCCGCCGACCACGAGGAGGGCGAGCACCAGGGCCGCCGCCAGAGTGACCGTCCGCCGGCGGCGGAAGCTCGGACCACGCTCGGTCACGGGCGCCTCCCGTCCAGCCAGGACTGGAGCATCACCGCCGCTGCGACCTGGTCGACGGTCTGGCGTCGAGCCCGTCCCTTGACCCCGAGGGCGCGCATGGAGCGCTCGGCGCTGACGGTGGTGAGCCGCTCGTCGTGGACCTCGACCGGCACGTCCAGGGCCTCGGCCATGACCTCCACCTCGGCCATCGCCTCCCGAGCGGCCCGCCTGGCCTGCCCCGAGAGCGCCAGCGGCAGCCCCACCACCACCCGCTTGGCGCCCACCTCGGAGACCATCCCGGCCACCCGCCGGTGGTCGCCGGAGGCGTCGCCGCTGCGCTCGAGCACGGCATAGGGCGAGGCGATGGTGCCCGACGGGTCGCTGACCGCCACCCCGATGCGCCGGGCCCCGAGGTCGAGGCCCAGTACCCGAAGCGCCGTCACCCCACTCCAAGCTGGGATCGGACCTGGGCCAGGGCGTCGTCGATGCGCGACGGGTCGCGCCCACCGGCCACGGCCACGTCGCCCCTGCCCCCGCCCCCGCCCCCCACCGTGCGCGCCGCCGGCCCCACCAGGCTCGTGGCCTCCACGCCGGCGCCAGGGTCGACGGCGGAGACGAGAGCCACCCGTTGGCCGTCGGGAGTCCCGATCAGCACCACGGCCCGCACCCCGGGCTGGCCGCGGGTGGCCACGGCCAGCTCCCGGAGCTGGTCGGGGGCCAGGCTGTCTCTGCGGGCCACCACCCATCCGTGGGCGGCGGTCGCCGCCAGCTGTGCCGCTTCGGCGCTGGCGGCCTGGCTCCGGAGGGAGCGCAGCTCGGCGCGCAGCGCCTGCTCCCGCTCGAGGAGACGCTCGACCGCGGCCGGGACCTCGCCGGGTTCGGCTCGAAGAAGGCCTGCGGCCCGCTGGAGGAGACGCTCCTCGTCGCGCACCCGGTCGAGGGAGCCCGCCCCCGTGAGGGCGAAAACCCGCCGCAGGTTGGAGCCGATCGAGCTCTCCGAGGTGACGAGGACGGGGCCCACGGTGCCCAGAGCACCCACGTGGGTGCCCCCGCAGAGCTCAACGGAGCGAGGACCGGCCTCCACCACCCGCACGAAGTCGCCGTACTTGTCACCGAAGAAGGCCAGAGCCCCCATCTCCTCGGCATGGGCCCGCGAGGTCTCGTAGGCCCGGACCGGCTCGTTGGCCAGCACCTGCTCGTTCACGAGCCGCTGGACCCGCTCCAGGTCCTCGGCCGGGACGCCCGAGAAGTGGCTGAAGTCGAAGCGCAGGTAGTCCGGCGCCACCAACGAGCCCTGCTGCTTGACGTGGGGGCCGAGCACCTCCCGCAGGGCCCAGTGCAGCAGGTGGGTTCCGGTGTGGTTGCGGCGGATCGACTCCCGGCGTCGGCGGTCGATGGCGCCCACTGCCTCCTGGCCCGGGTGCAGCTCGCCCTCGACGACGGCCAGGTGGCGATGGAGCCCGGGAAGCGGGGCGGTGGTGTCCAGCACCTCGGCCTCCCCGCTCTCGGTGCTTATGGTCCCCGTGTCCCCCACCTGGCCACCGCTCTCGGCGTAGAACGGCGTGCGGTCGAGGAAGATCTCCATCCGCCCGTCACCGGCCGGCACCACGGCCAGGACCCGGCCCTCGGCCTGGCTCTGGCCGTAGCCGGTGAACTCGGTGGTCCCGAACTGCTCCAGCAGCTCGCGGTAGTCCTCCAGCTGCTCCCCGTCATCGACGGTTCCCGATCCGGCCCGCCGGCCCCGCCGCCGTTGCTCGCCCATGGCCGCCTCGAAGCCCTGGACGTCGACCTCCACGCCGTGCTCGGCGGCCATCTCCCGGGTGAGATCGATGGGGAACCCGTAGGTGTCGTGGAGCCGGAAGGCCAGCTCACCGGTGATCCGCCTGCCGCCGGCCATCTCCTCCTCGAGGATGCTCGACCCCGACTGGAGGGTTCGCCGGAATCGCTCCTCCTCCCGCTCCACCACGCTGGTTATGAAGCCGGCGTTGCGGGCCAGCTCCGGGTAGGCCTCGTCCATCACGTCGACCGTCGCCGTCACCAGCGCCGGCGTCACGCTCTTCTGCACTCCCATCTGGAACGCCTGGCGCACGGCCCGGCGGATGATGCGGCGCACGACGTAGCCCCTGTCCTCGTTGGAGGGAAAGGCGCCGTCGTTCACGAGGAAGGTCATGCACCGGCCGTGGTCGGCCAGCACCCGCAGGCCCACGTCGGCCTCGGCGTCGTCTCCGTAGGAGCAGCCGGTGGCGGACTCCGCAGCGGCGATGACGGGCCGGAGCAGGTCGGTGTCCCAGACCGTCCCCGCCCCCTGGAGGAGGGGCAGGATGCGCTCGAGCCCGGCCCCGGTGTCGATGTTGCGCCGCGGGAGGTCGGCCAGGCTCCGGTCGGCCAGCCGGTCGTACTGGGTGAACACCAGGTTCCAGATCTCGAGGTAGCGCTCCTCGCCCCCCCCGTCGGGGCCGCCGCCGGGACCGAAGGCCTGGCCCTTGTCGTAGTGGATCTCCGAGCACGGCCCGCACGGCCCGGTCTCACCCATCTCCCAGAAGTTGTCCTCGAGGGCCTGGATACGCTCGGCCGGCATCCCGATGGCGTCCTGCCACACCGCCGTCGCCTCCTCGTCGGTCGGGTGCACCGTGACCCACATTCGATCGCCGTCGAGGCCCAGAACCTCGGTCAGCAGCTCCCAGGCGAAGGCGATGGCCTCGGCCTTGAAGTAGTCACCGAAGCTGAAGTTGCCGAGCATCTCGAAGAGGCTGAGATGACGGGTGGTGCGGCCGATGAGCTCGATGTCATCGTGCTTGCCCCGGACCCGCACGCAGCGCTGCACGGATGTGGCTCGGGTGAACGGCGGCTGCTCCTCGCCCAGGAAGTACGGGAGGAACTGGTTCATTCCCGCGTTGGTGAAAAGCGGGGCCCTCGGGTGATGGGGGATGAGACCGGCGGAGGCGACCGGGGTGTGGCCCCGATCCACGAAGAAGCCGCTGAAGGCGCGCCGAAGAGCGTTGGCGTCCATGGGGACCCAAGCCTACCGGCGACCCCTCCGCCGTTCCCTCGGCCTCAGCGACCCGTGGCCGAGAAGTGCTGGTAGTCCTTGGCAGAGCTCCAGTTGCCTCCCCAACCCCAACCGACGGAGGCGAAGGCCCGCACCATGGCGTCGCCGGCGTGGATCATCCCTGGGCGGCGGAGCGAGCGGTTGACGTAGGCAGCGCCGGCCGGAGGGCTGACCCGCCCTCTGCTCACATAGGGGTTCTGCACGGGGTTGATGTCCACGGCCCACCCGTACGAGTGCTGTGACCACACCCCCGGCCGACCGCTCACGGAGCGGCAGTTGAACGCGCTGGTGTTGTTGGCGGCCATGGAGCGGTCGTCGTCACCCCCGTAGACATCGACCAGCTGCATGCGCTCGATGGGGAAACGAGCTTCGAAGAGCCGGCGCAGGACGCGCAGCACCCGACCGGCCTGGTCCCGGTGGACCACCAGCTCCCCCCGGTGGGTGCCGCCGTCGAACCCCCAGTGGTCGACGCTGAGCAGGCGCAGGTCCTCGATGGCCACCGGGCATCCGGGCCGCCACGAGTAGGTCATGCGGGAGCGGGTGGCGCCGTCGATGGATTGGGACGAGCCGTGGAACGGCGGCGCCGGCGATGCCGGAGGAAGCGCTGCCGCCCTACGCACGGCAGATGGGGGCGAACCCGGCGGAAGGGAGGGGTGCGGAGCCGAGGACCCCGAGCCCAGCAGGACCAAGGCCAGGCCCCCAGCCAGGCTCAGGGGCAGCAACCGGCTCATGACTCGGGCCCCAGGCGCTCACGAAGCTCCGACTCTCGCTCCCGCATCGCTTCTCGTCCCTCACTCACGGCCGCCCGCAGGTCGCTTGACAGGCCCCGGACGGCGCTGGCCAGGTCGTCTCCCAGCCGCTCCGGAGAGTACCGGGCCGCGGTCTGGCGCACGAACCGGGTCAGCCAGAAGGAGGCGCCGAGGCCCAGCCCGAGCCCGACCGTCAGCCAGAACAGGCGCTTGAACACGTGCTATGCCCCGCTCCTTCGCCGCTGCATCCGGCGCAACGCCCCTCTGGCCCCGGCGCCGAAGGCCATGGCCTTGATCACCGGGTTGGATAACGCCAGATAGGCCAGCCGGGAGGCCGAGTCCACCGTCGTCCCGACGCTTTCGGCCGTCCCCAGCAAGCCGTCGACCCGCGCCAGCTCGGCGTTGGCCTGCTCGAGCGTGACCCGCAGGTCGGCGACCAAAGGCACCGTCTCCCGACGCAGCTCCTCGACGGTGGTGCGCAAGGTCCGAAGGGTGGTGGTGAACGACGCCAAGGCGAACAACAGGCCGACGACCAGGATGGCCCCGGCCACAGCGGCGATGATGGCCGCCACCTCACCCGCCGTCATCGGCCACTCTCCTGTCTCACTGTGCCCTGCCCGCCCGTGGCCTTGGTGACCATGGTCTTCCTGCTGGCCGATGGCATGCGCTCGCCGATCTCCCGTTCCTCGCCGTGAGCCGACGGCTCGTAGTACGTCCTCCCGGCGACCTCGTCGGGCCGATACTGCTGGGGCACCCAGCCACTCGGGTGATCGTGAGGATACTCATAGCCGACGCCGTGGCCCAGATGCTCGGCCCCCGCGTAGTGCGAGTCCCGCAGGTGAGCCGGCACTGGCCCGCTCCGGCGTTGGCGGACGTCGGCCTGGGCCCTTCCCAGCGCCAGCGTGGTGCGGTTGGACTTCGCCGCCGTGGCCAGGTACACGACAGCGTGGGCCAGGTTCAGCTGCGCCTCGGGGAGGCCCACGAACTCCACGGCGCGGGCGGCGGCGTCGGCCACCAGCAGTCCGGTGGAATCAGCCAGCCCGATGTCCTCGCTGGCCAGTATCACCAGGCGCCGGGCGATGAAGCGGGCGTCCTCGCCCGCGGCGAGCATCCGTGCCAGCCAGTACAGGCCGGCGTCAGGGTCCGAGCCGCGGATGCTCTTGATGAAGGCGCTCACCACGTCGTAGTGGTCGTCCTCCTCGTAGCGAAGCGCCCGGGTGTGGCGGGCGGCCTCGACGTCGGCGACCGTTACCCGGGGGACGGCGCCCTCCGGGCCGCGGGAAGCGGCCAGGGCCATGGCCACCTCGAGCGAGGTCAGAGCGGCCCGGGCGTCGCCGTCGGTGATCTGAGCCAGGAAGTCGATGGCGTCCGGTTCGGCCTCGGCGCCCTCGTGCCGGAGGGCCCGGGCCACGACGGCCCGCACGTGGTCGGGCGACAGAGCCTCCAGGCGGAAGAGCAGCGAGCGGCTGAGCAGGGGCGCGTTGACCTCGAAGAAGGGGTTCTCGGTGGTGGCGCCCACGAAGGTGAGCTCGCCCGTCTCCACGGCCGGCAGGAGGGCGTCCTGCTGGGCCTTGTTGAAGCGGTGCACCTCGTCGAGGAACAGGATCGTCCCCTGGCCCAGCTGGGCCCGCCGGCGCCGGGCGGCGTCGATGACACCGCGCACGTCCTTCACCCCCACGTTCACCGCCGACATGGGCACGAAGGCCATGCTCGTGGTCTGGGCGACGAGGCGGGCCAGCGTGGTCTTGCCCGTCCCGGGCGGCCCCCACAGGACGAGCGAGGAGACGCGGTCGGCTTCCAGCAGCGTGCGCAGCGGTGCTCCCGGAGCGAGGAGGTGGTCCTGGCCCACGACCTCGTCCAGCGAGCGGGGCCGCAGGCGGTCGGCGAGCGGCGCCGGCGGGCCGGTGCCCGGCAGGCGGGCGTCGGGGCCCTCCTCCGGCGCCGCGGGGAACAGCTCGTTTGCCTCGGCCACCGGCCCGAAGGCTAGCCCTGGCTGGCCCTGGTCACGCCGATGCCGAGGATGGCGGTGGTGGGACCCGCAGGCCCAGCTCCGCCAGCTGGCGCCCGTCGAGCGGCGCCGGCGCTCCCGTCAGGGGGTCGGCCCCGGACTGGGTCTTCGGAAAGGCCACCACCTCGCGGATCGTCTCCTCGTGAGCCAGGATCGCCACCAGGCGGTCGATGCCGAAGGCGAAGCCGGCATGGGGCGGGGCGCCGTAGCGGAAGGCCTCGAGCAGGAAGCCGAAGCGAGCCTGGGCCTTCTCGGCGTCGAGGCCGAGCAACGAGAAGACCCGTCGCTGGACATCCGGACGGTGGATGCGCACGCTGCCCGAGCCCAGCTCCCACCCGTTGAGGACCAGGTCGTAGGCCAGCGAGCGAACGGACATGGGATCGTCCTCGAGACGGACCAGGTCCTCGGGGTCGGGCATGGTGAAGGGGTGGTGGGCGGGGATGGGCCTGCCGTCGTCGCCCCTCCCCTCGAACATGGGGAAGGCGGTGATCCAGAGGAACTGGAAACCTCCCTCGTTGACGGGGGGCCGGCCCAGCTCCACCCGCAGGAGGCCGAGCACATGGCGCACGGTGGCTCGGTCGTCGGCCACGAGGAGCAACAGGTCGCCCGGCTCGGCCGACAGGGCCAGGGTCGTTGCGGACAGCTCCTCCTCGGAGAGGAAGCGGGCCACTGGCGAGTCCAGGGCCCGGCCCTCCCCCACTCGCATCCACACCAGGCCCTTGGCACCGAAGCGCTTGGCCTCGTCAGTGAGGCGGTCCAGGCGAGCCCGGCTGAAGTCGGCACCCGCCGCCACCCGGATGCCCTTCACGCACGGCGCCCGGAAGGCGTTGAAGGCGGTCTTCTCGTACACAAAGGTGAGGTCGACCAGCTCCATGCCGAAACGCAGGTCGGGCTTGTCGGTCCCGAAACGCTCCATGGCCTCGGTCCACGTCATACGCCCGATCTCGGGCACGGTGGCGCCCGTGGCCACCTCGGTGGCCGCGGCCACGGCCCGGGAGATGAACCCCATGACGTCCTCCTGGTCCACGAAGGACGCCTCGGCGTCGAGCTGCATGAACTCGAACTGGCGGTCGGCCCGGAGGTCCTCGTCCCGCAGGCAGCGTGCGATCTGGTAATAGCGGTCGAGGCCACCCACCATGCACAGCTGCTTGTACAGCTGGGGGCTCTGCGGGAGGGCGTAGAACGAGCCCGGCTGCAGCCGCGAGGGCACCACGAAGTCCCTCGCCCCTTCGGGGGTGGAGCCGATGAGCATGGGGGTCTCGACTTCCACGAACCCCTGGTCCTCCATGGACCGGCGCAGGGCGGCGTTGACTCTGGCCCGGAGCCGCAGGTTGCGCTGCATGCGGTCCCGGCGCAGGTCCACGTAGCGGTACCGGAGGCGAACGGCCTCGTCGGCCTCCGTGCGATCGGTCACGGGGAACGGCGCCGGCTCGGCGGTGGACAGCACCTCCACCTCACAATCGCCGACCTCGACCACACCCGTGGCCAGGCTCGGGTTCTCGGTTCCGGGCGGCCGGGCCCGGACGGTGCCGGAGACGCGAAGGACGTACTCCGAGCGGAGGTCGTGAGCATGGTCCACCACGCACTGGACCACGCCGGTGTGGTCGCGCAGGTCCACGAAAGCCAGATGCTCGCCGTGCTCGCGCCGGCTCGCCACCCATCCACACAGCACGACGGTTGCCCCCACGTCGGCCGCCGTGAGGGCGCCGCAGTAGCTCGTTCGCAGCGGCACTACCGGAGCTCGCCCAGCTTCTTCCGGACGTGCTCGACAAGCGTGGCCCGTTCGACGGCCTCCGCCTCTCCCTTCTCCCGGAGGGTGCGGATGCTGACCTCCCCGGCCTCCAACACCACGGCCAGGACAGCTTCCGAGCGCAGCGCCGACTTCATCTGTGACTTCCACGAGCGCTGGTCGAAGGCCCGATCGGCCCTCAGACCCGCCTCTCGCAGCTCGGCGGTGACGTCCCGGGCCTCCTCGCCGCCGGTGGTGTCGATGACGAACACGTCGAGCCCGAGCCCGGGGGCGGGGAAGGCGCCCTCCGCGTCGCACGTGAGCAGGATGCGCTCCATGCCCAGCCCGAAGCCGATGCCGGGGGTGGGTGGCCCCCCGAGCGCCTCCACCAGGCCGTCGTAGCGACCACCCCCACCCACTCCACTGTGGGCGAACTCGAGAGCCTCGGACGTGAACTCGAAGGTTGTGCGGGTGTAGTAATCGAGGCCCCGCACCAGCGAAGGGTCGATCTGAAAAGCCACGCCGAGCGCAGAGAGCCCGGTGGTCACACGGTCGAAGTGGCGCCGGCACTCCTCGCAGAGGTGATCGAGCATGCGCGGCGCCCCGGCGCTGGCGTCCCGGCACCCCTCCCGTTTGCAGTCGAGGACGCGAAGGGGGTTGTCGTCGATGCGCTCGCGGTGCTCCTCGCACAACCCGTCCCGGCGGGCCGCGAGGTGAGCGCGGAGCTCCTCCCGGTAGGCGGGCCGGCAGGCGGCGTCGCCCAACGACGTGAGCCGGAGGCGGACCCGGTCGAGGCCCAGGGCGGCGTAGAAGCCCCACGCCAGGAAGACGACCTCCACGTCGAGGTCGGCGTCGTCGCTTCCCAGGGCCTCGATGCCGAGCTGGTGGTGCTGGCGGTAGCGGCCGGCCTGGGGGCGCTCGTAGCGAAAGACGGGAGCCACGTACCAGACCTTGAACGGCAGCAGGGGCCGGCGTTGGACCAAAGCCCGCACCACGCTCGCCGTTCCCTCGGGCCGCAGGGCCAGGTGGCGACCGCCCTTGTCCTCGAAGTCGTACATCTCCTTGCGCACGATGTCGGTGCTCGCCCCCAGCCGCTCGAACACCCCCACGTCCTCGAACATGGGCGTGATGGCCGAGCCGTAGCCGGCCCGCCCGACGTGCCCGGCGAAGCGAGCGACCAGCGCCTCGTACCTCGACGATTCCGGTGGCAGGACGTCAAAGGTCCCAACAGGAGCCTGGAAGGCGGGCACGCGGGCACGTTACCCGCGCCAAACCCGCGTTCCGTCACCCGTGGAGGCCGGCGCTCAGCCCCCCGGTCAGCCCTTGGCCTTGGCAGTCGGCGCCGCCACCGGCGCCCTACCGGCCAGAGCGGCATCGAAGCAGGGCTGGCACAGCTCCCTGCCGTCCAGGCGGCGGAGCCTGGTCTCCATGGTGGGCTCGGCGCAGAGGGCGCAGTCCACGGAGGCCAGGATGCGCGCTGGTGGCGGCGCCTCGACCTCGACCTCGCGCACGTCATAGAGCTCCTCTACCGGCGTCGACGCTATGGCCGCCGACCGCTCCTGCTGGATGGACCAGAACCGCTCGCGCTCCTGCGGCGTGGCCATGCCCGTCCGGACCTTGGCGAACAGCTCGTGCCAGTCCCCTGCGGGCTGCCAGCCGCCGGGGACCGAGCTCACCCGGACGGCTCGCCCGTCAGAACGGCGCACGAAGGTGTAGGCGTTCTTCCCGTAGTCGTGATGGATGAGGTTGCCCTTGCCGAAGGTGCAGCCGGTCATGAACTGGATGGCGTCGACCCCGCACATGTCGGTCTCGACGATGGCCACCACCTCTTCGTCCGCGGAGTGGGGGCCGATGCGCTCCAGGCCCACTTCAGCGGCCCGGATGCCCATGGCCAGGCCGGGGCACATGTGGCCGTGGAATGCCACCACCTCTTCGATCGTCTCCTGGTCGGTCACGTTGGCTGCCCCTTCCCTGTCAATGCCGTCCTGCCATTATTGCTCCCGGGAGGGGGGTGCCGGTCCGGCCTGCTCTAGGAACCGGCGCCGGGGAGCACGCGGTAGACGTCGTAGACGCTGTCGATGCCCTTGAGGGAGTCGAGGAGCGAATCGAGGTGGGCCGGGTCGGCGAGCTCGAACTCGAAGCGCATCCGGCTGACCCGGTCGGCACCGGTCTGGCTGGAGCTGGTCAAGATGTTGAGGTGGTGCTCGGACACGGACTTGGTGACGTCGGCCAGGAGCCGGGCGCGGTCCAGGGCCTTGACCTCGATGGCCGCCACGAACACCCCCGCTGGGGCCCGGTCCCACTCCACCTCGATGAGGCGCTCGGCGTCCCCGGCAGCGAGTGACGAGGCGTTGGCACAGTCGGAGCGGTGCACGGACACGCCCCTGCCCCTGGTGACGAAGCCGATGATCTCGTCTCCGGGCACCGGCGTGCAGCAGCGGGACAGGCGGACCATGAGGTCGTCGAGTCCCTCCACGTGCACGCCCACGGCTTGGCGGCCACGCGGCCGGCGGGGCCGGCGGGCGGTGGAGGGGAGCTGCTCCTCATGGTCCCCACCGCGGAGCTCGCGGGCCACCCGCTGAGCAACCGACTTGGCCGAGACGTGGCCCTCGCCGATGGCGGCGTGGAAGGCCTCCCCGTCCACGTAGTTCATGGCCTCGGCCACCTTGGCCAGGACCGGCGAGCTCGAAAGCTTCTGGGCCGGTAGGCCCTCGCGGCGAAGGGCCTTGCTGAGATCCTCCCGGCCAGCCTCGATGGCGTCCTCGCGCCGCTCCCTCGAGAACCACTGGCGGATCTTGTTGCGGGCCCGCGGCGTGACGGCCACCCGCAACCAGTCGCGGGAGGGACCGGCGCTCGGCACCTTGGAGGTGAAGATCTCCAAGGTGTCGCCGGACTGGAGCTTGGAGTCCAGCGGCGACAGGCGGCCGTTGATCCGGGCGCCGATGCAACGGTGCCCCACCTCCGTGTGGATGGAGTAGGCGAAGTCCACCGCCGTGGCGCCCATGGGAAGCGTGACCACGTCGCCCTTGGGGGTGAACACGAAGACCTCGTCCTGTTCCAGGTCGAGCTTCAGGGTCTCGAGGAACTCGGCCGGGTCGGCCGTGTGCTGTTGCCAGTCGACGATCCGGTTGAGCCACGCGATGTCGGCCGACGACGCCTTCTCCTTGTAGCCCCAGTGGGCGGCGATGCCGAACTCGGCCCGGTGGTGCATCTCGCGGGTGCGGATCTGGACCTCGAGGGTCTTGCCCTGGGGCCCGACCACGGTGGTGTGCAACGACTGGTAGAGGTTGAACTTGGGCATGGCGATGTAGTCCTTGAAACGGCCCTGCACCGGCTTCCACGTGGCGTGGAGGCTGCCGAGGGCGGCATAGCAGTCCTTCACCGACTCGACCAGGACCCGCATCCCCACCAGATCGAAGATGTCGTCGAACTCCTTGCCCTTGACCACCATCTTCTCGTAGATGGACCACAGGTGCTTGGGCCGGCCGGTGACCTCGCCGTCGATGCGCAGCTCGGTCAGGCGGTTCCTCACCTCCTCGAGCACCAGGGCCAGGTAGACATCGCGCTCGGGGGCCCGCTGGGCCACCATCTGCTCGATCTCGGCATAGCGCTTGGGATGCAGGGTGGCGAAGGACAGGTCCTCGAGCTGCCACTTCACCTCCTGGATCCCGAGGCGGTGGGCGAGGGGCGCGTAGATGTCGAGGGTCTCCCGCGCCGTCCGCTGCTGTTTGTGCTCGGGCATGGCCGCGAGGGTGCGCATGTTGTGGAGCCGGTCGGCCAGCTTGATGATGAGGACCCGCCAGTCCTTGGCCATGGCCATGAGCATCTTGCGCATGGAAGCGGCCTGCTGGGCCTCCTTTGACTCGAAGCGGACTCGTTCGAGCTTGGTCACGCCGTCCACGATGTCCGCCACGGCAGGGCCGAAGTCACGGGCCAGGTCCTCGAGGGACACACCGGTGTCCTCCACGGCGTCGTGCAGGAGGGCGGCGACGATGGTGACGTCGTCCAGGCCGAGCTCGGCCACCACCGTGGCGACGGCCAGGGGGTGGTGGATGTAGGCCTCGCCGGACTTGCGGACCTGGTTCCTGTGGGCCTCCCGGGCCATCTCGAAGGCCCGCTCGATGAGAGCCGCATCGGCGTTGGGGTGAAATGAGAGAAAGACCCCCACCAGCGCCGCCGTGCTCGGAGTGCCCGGCTCGGAGTCCGGCCGCCATGGCGCGATGCGCACCTGGTCGGTGCTGGCCTGGTGGACCTGATGGGCGGTGGCCACGGCCTACTCGTACCTCACGAGGTCAGCCACCCGGCGTCCGTCACCATGGGCCGATGGTAGTAGCGGTGGCCGGTGGCGGCGGTCGTTTCGGAGGCGAGAACCTACCGGCGCTTGCCCTTCTTGCGGGGGCGGGGAGGGGGCCGCTTCCCCTGAGCACCGGTCCCGTGAGGCCGAGCGGGCGAGCCTCCGGTACGGGCCGCGCCGGGACGCAGCACCCCCTCACCGTCACCGGTGCTCACGGTGGCTCCGCCGGCCACAGCGGCGGCGGCCGGCGTGAGGGGCGCGCCGGCACCACCTCTGGCCAGGACCCGCTGGCGGATGGAGGCGTAGCGGGGCTCGCGCTCCTTCAGGATGGCCAGGATGGGCGAGGCGATGTAGATCGATGAGTAGGCGCCGGTGAGCAGTCCGACCATCAAGGCCAGCCCGAAGTCCTGCAGGGTGGTGGCCCCGAGCATGAAGGCGCCGATCACCAGCACCGACATGATGGGCAGGATCGCCACCAGCGAGGTGTTGAGAGAACGCATCAGCGTCTGGTTCATGGACAGGTTGACGGTGTCGGCATAGGTGATACGGCCCGACGCGGCCAGGCCTCTCGTGTTCTCGTCCACCTTGTCGAAGACCACGATGGTGTCGTAGAGGGAGTAGCCGAGGATGGTGAGGAAGGCGATGACCGTGGCCGGTGTCACCTCGAAACCCGAGAGCGAGTACACCCCCACCGTCACGGCGATGTCGTGCACCACGGCCGACAGGGCGGCCAGCGCCATCTTCCACTCGAACCGCCACGTGATGTAGAGGGCGATGGCCAGGAAGAAGAAGATCAGCGCCCGCTGGGCCTTGGCCGTGACGTCGCTTCCCCACGACGGGCCCACCGAGTTGACGTTCACCT
>JALZJC010000113.1 GCA_030859945.1 Actinomycetota bacterium
GTCGATGAGTGACCATGAGCAGTGGGCAGAACTGGCACAGCAGCTTCGCGTGGACTCCATCCGGACCAGCTCGGCCGCTGCGTCCGGTCATCCCACCTCCTCCCTCTCGGCCGCCGACCTCATGGCCGTGCTCATGAGCAAGCACCTCCATTACGACTTCGACGAGCCCGACAACCCCAACAACGACCACCTCGTCTTCTCCAAGGGCCACGCCTCGCCTCTCCTCTACTCCATGTTCAGGGCCGCCGGCGCCGTCGACGCCGAAGAGCTCATGACCTACCGCCAGCTCGGCAGCCGGCTCGCTGGGCACCCCATGCCCGAGGGCCTGCCGTACGTGGACGTGGCCACCGGCTCCCTGGGGCAGGGCCTGCCCATCGGCGTCGGCATGGCCCTGGCCGGCAAGCAGCTCGACTACCTGCCCTACCGCGTCTGGGTGCTGTGCGGCGACAGCGAGATGACCGAAGGCTCGATGTGGGAGGCGTTCGAGCACGCCGGTCACTTCGGGCTCGATAACCTCACCGCCATCATCGATGTCAACCGCCTGGGCCAGCGGGGCTACACCATGCACCAGTGGGACACCGACGCCTTCGTCCGACCGGCCGAGGCCTTCGGCTGGAAGGCCATCGTCATCGACGGTCACGACCTCGAGGCCATCGACAACGCCTACTCCGAGGCCGTGGGCACGCCGGGCAGCCCCACCGTCATCATCGCCAAGACCATCAAGGGCAAGGGCGTGACCGAGGTGGAGGACCGCAACGAGGTCCACGGCAAGCCGGTCAAGGACGCCGACAAGGCCATCGAGGAGCTCGGCGGCGTGACCGACATCACCGTGCAGGTGAACAAGCCCGTCACCGACCAGGATCCCCACACCTTCGAGGTGGCCGGGGCCGAGCTGCCCGAGTTCAAGGTGGGCGAGGAGGTGGCCACCCGCAAGGCCTACGGCCAGGCCCTCACCGCGCTGGGAAGCCAGCGGGGCGACGTGGTGTGCATGGACGGGGAGATCAGCAACTCCACGCACGCCGACATGTTCACCAAGGCCCATCCCGAGCGCTACTTCGAGATGTACATCGCCGAGCAGCTCATGGTGGCGGCGGCGGTGGGCGTGCAGGTCCGCGGCTGGGTGCCCTTCGTCTCCACCTTCGCGGCCTTCATGAGCCGGGCCTACGACTTCATCCGCATGGCCTCCATCAGCGGGGCCAACCTCAACCTGTGCGGGTCCCACGCCGGTGTGTCCATCGGCGAGGACGGAGCGTCGCAGATGGGCCTCGAGGACCTGGCCATGTTCCGGGCCGTGCACGGCAGCACCGTCCTGCATCCCTCCGACGCCAACCAGACGGCCCAGCTCGTGTGGCAGATGGCCGACCTCGACGGCATCCGGTACATGCGCACGTGCCGGCCGTCCACGCCGGTGATCTACGAGCCCGACGAGGAGTTCCCCGTCGGCGGCGCCCATGTCGCCCGCCGCTCCGACGAGGACAAGGTGGCCATCGTGGCCGCCGGCGTCACTCTCCACGAAGCCCTGGAGGCGGCGGAGACGCTCGCCGACGAGGGCATCTCAGCGCGCGTGATCGACGCCTACACCGTCAAGCCCATCGACGCCGACACCCTGCGCCAGGCGGCTCAGGACACCGGAGGACGCCTCATCACCGTCGAGGACCACTGGCCCGAGGGCGGCCTCGGGGACGCCGTGCTCGAGGTGTTCGCCGACAGCGAGCAGAGCCCCCGGATCGTGAAGATGGCGGTGCGCAAGATCCCGGGGTCGGCACCCTCGGCGGAGTTGATCAAGGACTCGGGCATCGACGCGGAGTCCATCGCCGACGCGGCCCGGAAGCTGGCCGAGACGCCGGCGCGGGAGCCGGTGGTCGCCGACCTGCCTCCCTCCGGGCAGTCACCGGGGCTCTAAAGAAGCCCTCGTCCTGAGCGGACGAGTGCCGACCACGACCATAGGGATCTCCGGCTCTTACGGTGGGCTGAACGTCGGTGACGAGGCCATCCTCACCTGCATGATCGGGGAGGTGGCCCGCACCGTGCCCGACGCCGACATCGTCGTCTTCTCCCGTGACCCGGGCCACACCCGGGCCCACCACGACGTGGACAAGGGCGTGGCCGTCCGGGAGGTCACCCGCGAGGAGGCCGTTCACGAGGTCCAGCGCCTCGACCTGCTGGTGCTGGGCGGGGGCGGCATCCTCTACGACGAGGAGGTCCACAACTACGTCCGGGAGGTGACCCTGGCCCAGGAGCGGGGCGTGCCCACCATGGCCTACGCCATCGGCGCCGGGCCCCTGAAGGACCGGGAGGACCGTCTCGTGGTCCGCGACGCCATCGGTGGCATGGACGCCGTCACCGTGCGCGACGCCGAGACCAAGCGCCTGCTGGAGGAGGTGGGCGTGGAGGGCGACGTGGTGGTCACCGCCGACCCCGCCCTCCTCCTCACGCCGGTGGCCTTCCCGGAGGAGGCGCTGGTTCGGGAGGGCGTCAGCACCGAGCGCCGCCTGGTGGGGCTCTCCGTCCGGGGGAGGGGTGGCGCTGCGCCCACACTGGTGGACACGCCCTACCACGCCCTCGTGGCCGCCGCCGCCGACTTCGTCGTCGACCGCTTCGACGCCGACGTGGTGTTCGTGCCCATGGAGCGGGCCGACGTCCGAGAGTCCCATCGGGCCATGGCCGAGATGGCCACACCCGAGCGGGCCACCGTGCTGGACGGGCGCTATGGACCCCGTGAGGTGCTCGGCTTCATGGAGCACCTCGACGTGGCGCTCGGGATGAGGCTGCACTTCCTGATCCTCGCCGCCCTCGCCTCGGTCCCCCTGCTGGCGCTGCCCTACGCCTCCAAGGTGGTGGAGCTGCTCAAGGTGCTCGACACGCCCGGTCCCTCGGCTCACCAGGAGCGCGCTGGCCCTCTCCTCGCCGCCGTCGACCGCCTGTGGGATGAACGCCACGAGCACCGCGACCACCTGCACCAGCGGGTTCCCGCCCTCAAGGACAAGGCTCGGGAGACCGCGGGGGTGCTCGAGCGGGTGCTGACCCAGAGCTGATGCCGCCTCTCTCGCGTCCGGGTGCTCCTCGCAACCTGACCCTGCCCCCTCGCATCGGGCAGGTAGCGGCCGACACCGACGTCCTGGTCGTGGGGGGTGGACCGGCGGGCCTGGGAGCCGCCCTCGGGGCGGCGGCGGCGGGTGCCTCGGTGGTGCTGGTGGAGCGCTACGGCTTCCTCGGGGGAAACGCCACCGTGTCGCTGGTCCTGCCCCTCATGTCGTTCCACACCCAGCGGGGCGCCCCCCAACCCGACGCCGGCGCCGAGGTGAGCCTCATGCCCACCGACCACGGCCCCGGCGACCCCGTGGTGGCGGGCGTGCTCCGCACGCTCCTGGAGAGGCTGATCGCCGTAGGAGGGGCCATCGAGCCCTCGCCGGCCACCGGCTACACCGTGCCCGCCGACCCCGAGATCTACAAGCTCGTGTTCATGGACCTGCTCGACGAAGCCGGGGTGCAGTTCCTCTTCCACGCCTTCGCCTCCGGCGTCGCCGAGGACCAGGGCCGGCGCGGGGTTGTGTTCGAGACCAAGTCCGGCCCGGTGGTGGTCAACGCCGACGTGGTGGTGGACTGCACAGGCGACGGCGACGTGGCCGCCGCCGCCGGGGCCCCGTTCGAGGTGGGCCGTGAGGACGACGGCCTGGTCCAGCCCATGACGCTGATGTTCCGCATGGTGGACGTGGAGCGCCCCGCCTTCGCCCAGTACGTGCGCGAGAACCCCGACCAGTGGCGGGGGGTCCACGGTCTCTGGGAACTGGTGAGGAGGGCCACCGAGGACGGCATCCTCCAATTGCCGCGAGAGGACATCCTCTTCTTCGCCACGCCCCACCCCCGGGAGCTGAGCGTCAACAGCACCCGGGCCGGGGGTCTTATGGCTCTCGACGTCTGGGACCTAACCAAGGCCGAGTGGCAGACCCGCCACCAGATGCGCCAGCTCGTGAGCTTCTTCCGCCGGTACGTGCCCGGGTTCGAGCAGTCCTACGCGGCCCAGAGCGGAGTGAACGTGGGAGTGCGGGAGACCAGGCGCATCCTCGGCGAGTACCAACTGAACGCCGACGACGTGTTGAGCGCGCGCCGGTTCCCCGACGGGATCGCCCGTGGTTCCTACCCCATCGACATCCACAATCCCACCGGGCGCAGCGGGACGGTGATCAAGAACGTCCCGCCGGGTGAGGCCTATGACATACCGCTGCGGTGCCTGGTACCCCTCCAGGTGGAAGGGTTGCTGGTGGCGGGCCGGTGCATCTCCGGCACCCACGAGGCCCATTCCTCGTACCGGGTCACACCCATCGCCATGGCCACGGGCCAGGCTGCGGGCGTGTGTGCCGCCCTGGCCGCCACCTCGGGAACCCCGCCCAGGGCCGTCGACGCTGGCGCCGTGCAGAGGACGCTCCTGGACCAGGGCGCCAACCTCAGCGACCTCGCCGTCGAGCACGCCCGCCGAGGGGCGCACCGGGCCGACCGCTGAAAAGGAAGGGGCTCGGGCTCCTGTCGGGCGGTCCGATGGCCCGCGCTCTGCCTACGAGCAGCCGCTGGTGGTGCCGCAGCTCCCGCAGGCGTAGCAGCTGCCGGCGCGCTGCATCTCGACGCCGCAGGGGTAGCAGAAGGGGGCGTCCTTGACCGCGGCCCGGGCCGCCTCCTCCTGGGTGCTCTCCGACCTCGGGGCATCGACGAGGCCGGCCGTGGGCGTGGTGACCTCCTCCACCCCCGGGAGCGTGGGCTGGGTGCGTTCCTCGGTGGTGAGGATCCCCAGGTCGGCGCGCTCCTCGACCGGGAGGTAGTCGACGGCGAGGCGGCGGAAGATGTAGTCCATCAGCGAAGCCGCTATGCGCAGGTCGGGGTCGTCGGTCATGCCTGCGGGTTCGAAGCGCATGTTGGTGTACTTCTGGACGTAGGTCTTGAGCGGGACCCCGTGCTGGAGCCCGAGCGATATGGAGATGGAGAAGGCGTCCATCACCCCGGCCAGGGTGGAGCCCTGCTTGGACACCTTCACGAAGACCTCACCGGGGCGCCCGTCGTCGTACTCGCCGACGGTGACGTAGCCCTCGCAGTCGGCCTCGCGGAAGGCGATCGTTGGCGACCGTCGCCGGCGGGGCAGCCGCTCCCTGATGGGCTGCTTCACCACGACGGTCTGGCGGTCGAGGGCCTTCTCCAGCTCCGCCACCTTGAGGGCCAGCTCCATGTCGTGGGCCTCGGCCTCCGAGGAAGGAGAGTCGTCGACAGCGGTCCCCTTCTTCACCGTCGAGAGCGGCTGGGCCACTTTGCAGTTGTCCCGGTACACGGCGAGGGCCTTGATGCCCATGCGCCAGGAGTCCAGGTAGAGCTGCTCGATGTCCTCGACCGTCGCCTCCTCCGGAACGTTGACCGTCTTGCTCAGAGCTCCCGAGATGAAGGGCTGCACGGCGGCCATCATCCGCACGTGACCGGAGTAGTGGATGACGTTGTCGCCCATGGAGCAGGCGAACACGGGCAGGTGCTCCGGCTTCAACGCCGGCGCGCCCATGATGGTCTTGTGCTCGTCGATGTGACCGACGATGGCTGCCACCTCATCGTCGGAGTAGCCGAGCTTGCGCAGGGCGCGGGGCACGGTGTGGTTGACGATGGACATGGTGCCCCCGCCGACCAGCTTCTTCATCTTGACCAGGCCGAGGTCGGGCTCCACCCCGGTGGTGTCACAGTCGAGGAGAAAGCTTATGGTTCCGGTGGGGGCCAGGACCGAGGCCTGAGAGTTGCGGACGCCGAAGCGCTCCGCCTCCTCGACGGCGTGGTCCCACACCTCCTGGGCCGCCGACAACAGCTCGGTGGGCACCTGCTCCTCGTCGACCTTGGCCACCTCGTCGCGGTGCATGCGCAGCACCCGGAGCATGTGCTCGGCGTTCTCGGTGTAGCCGGCGAAGGGGCCCATGCGGGCTGCCGTGCGGGCCGACGTGGCGTAGGCCTGCCCCGTCATCAGGGCGGTGACGGCGGCCGCGTAGGCCCTTCCATCGTCGGAGTCGTAGGCCATGCCCTGGGACATGAGCAGGGCCCCGAGGTTGGCGTAACCAATGCCGAGCTGGCGGAAGCGCTTGGCGTTCTTGCCGATCTGCTGGGTCGGGTAGTCCGACATCCCGACCAGGATCTCCTGGGCGGTGAACAGGACCTCGACACTGGCCTTGAAGCCCTCCACGTCGAAGGTGCCGCCTTCCTCCAGGTACCTGAGCAGATTCAGGCTGGCCAGATTGCAGGCTGAGTTATCCACAGATAGGTATTCTGAGCAATTCATAACTATGCAGCCATTGACAACGTAGGAGTGGTTGCGAGGCTCGCACAGGTTGTAGGTGAGCTCGACGCCGTCGTCGTAACGCTCGACCAGACGGGCGTTACGGCGGCAGGCATGGAACCGGCGGCCGGCGAGCAGCTCGTCGAGCTTGATGGCCTTTGCCGGGAGGGAGAAGCCGACCTTTTCCTCGAAGCGGGTGATGTTCGCCCCGCTGACGCGCAGGTCGAACGTGGGCTTGCTCGGACAAATGACGACGGTGCCGTCCTGGCGCACGTGAAAGAACTTGTCCTCTTCATCTTTCTGCGTGGCGAATATCCGGCTGGAGATCCCAAAGGTGGTCAACAGACGCTGCACGCCTTGGAGCAGTTCCCGAGATGCGGACCCGAGGCCCACGTAGCGCGTGGTCTTTCCGTCGTAGACGCACCCGTCGGCATCGAACAGCCCTTGCAGGAACGCAGCCAGTATGTCGGCCGGCGCCTCCTGAATGGACCAGGGCACGGTCTTCTCGGGAGCCTTGGCATGACCTACACCCAGTGCCTCGAGGAAGCGCACTGCCAGCCCGCGGCCCAGGCGTAGCTGGACCGTCCCGTTGGCCTGAACAGACGGCTTCGGGGCCGCTCCCTGGCAGATCTCGGTGAGGAGCTCCATGTGCCGGGGCAGCACGTGCTCGCGGTCGTCCGGGCTGCCGTAGATGGTGCTGGCCACGTTGGTGGACGAGATGCAGCCGTCTCCGATCAGCCAGCCCACATAGTGGGCGAACTCCGGCGACCACTTCTCGGGCAGGTTCACCTTGGCGTGGTCGGCCTTGCGCCGGTAATGGGCGACGTCGGTGCTCACCGGGAAGCGTCGCTCGGCGTTGACGGCTGGTGCCGGGAGGTCCAGAACCTTCACCTCGTCCTCGGCCGTGAGCTCGCTGGCTGGCACATACCCACGGTTGACGGTGAACACCTTGTGGTTGGCCGTGCAGCGCAGCGCCATGCCGTTGTCGAACTCGAGGCGCACGATCTCGTTGAGACCGGTGATCATCAGCGCCTCGGGAGAGGTGATCTCCAACCGCTCAGCCGGCGCCTCGAGGTTGGTGGCATCGTGGGTGTAGACGCCGAACGTCTCACCCATTTGCGCTCGCTGGAGCAGAGCATCGAAACGGATGAGCCCCTTGTCCGTGTGTACGAGTGAGTCGCCGGTGAAGCACGGGTTGGAGCCGTTGATCCGCCCCGTGGCGTGCAGCGTGTGCCAGCGGTTGATGGTGGTGTCGAACTGGACACCGGGGTCGGCGCACTCCCAGGTGGCCTTGGCGATCTGGGCGAAGAGGTCTCGGGCCTTCACGGTCTCCAGGGTCTCGCCGGTGGTGACGGCCTTCAGGTGCCAGTCGGCGTCATCCCGGACGGCCACCATGAACTCGTCGCTGAGCCGCACCGAGTTGTTGGCGTTCTGGTACTGGATGGAGTAGCTGTCCTTGCCGTCGAGGTCCATGTCGAACCCGGCGTCACGCAGGGCCCGGGCCTTGCGCTCCTCGATGGCCTTGCACCAGATGAAG
>JALZJC010000124.1 GCA_030859945.1 Actinomycetota bacterium
GCCGTGCACAGCGCCAGCGCCACCGCCCACCGATCGCTCATGGGCGCCCGGCCCGCCTCGTCCTCTGGTGCGGCAACGTCGGGTTGCGGCCCCGTCACACCCGGACCTTGGGGCGCAGCGCGGCCAGCTTGGCCTCGCCGATGCCTCGCACGTCGAGCAGCTCGTCGACGGTGCGGAACCGGCCGTGCTCCCTGCGGTACTCGAGGATGGCCTGGGCCGTGGCCGGCCCCACCCCGGGGAGGGCATCGAGCTGCTCGGCGGTGGCCGTGTTCAGGTTGACGGGCCCGGCCGCAGCAGCCCCGCCGGCCCCTGGCCCCGGCCCGCCGACGGTCCCGGTAACCGGCCCTGCGGCGGGGGCCACCTCGCCCCGCCGGGGGACGTACACCCGCTCACCGTCCGCGACCTTGGCCGCCAGGTTCAGCTGCTGGAGGTCGGCGTCCGGCGCCGGCCCACCGGCGGCCTCCACCAAGTCGACCACGCGCCCACCTGGGCCCACCTCGTGGACACCGGGGCGCAGCACCGCCCCCGCGGCGTGGACGAGGGCCTTACCCTCCGGCCCCTCGGCTCCGGCGGTCCCCGGCGAAGGAGAAGGATTGGTGGCCGGTCCGGCACGGGGCAGGCCCACCTCCACGGGCGGGGGCGAGCCCTGCAGGCTCACGACCGTGACGACGGCAACCACGAGCAGCCCCGCGGCCACCACCGCGGCCACGAGGAGCCGGGGCCGGTCGAGCGCCAGCAACGAGAACCGGGCGCGCCACCACGACGACGTCCACCATGAAGACGTCTCCGGCACGAGAGCCTCCCTCGAGATCGGCGAGCACCACGGGGAAGTAGGGGGAGGAAGTGCGCCCGAGGGAAGGCGATCTCACCTTAGCGCCGCGGTGCCGCAGTGCCGCGCCGGGGAGGCGGGACTCAGAACAGGCGGGCGGTGAGGCTCTTGCGGTAGTGCGCGGTGCGGGGATCGTCGGGGCCCATTAGTTCCAGCAGGTCCAGGTAACGCTGCCGGGCAGCCTCGTCCGTCTTCACCCTGTCGAGCAGAGCGTCGAGCTCGGTAGTGACATCGGGCTGACCCTGCACCTCGCTGTCGCCCACCCGGGCCATGGCCGCCACCCGGCGGACCTCGGGCGTCTCCGGCACCCGGGCCAGAAGGGCCAGCGCCTCCTCGCCCTGCCCCTGCTGCACCAACAGCTCGGCCATGGCCACGACGGCGGGGGGATGGCTGGGGTCGATCTCGAGGGCCCGGCGCAGCGACGCCTCGTCCCCCTTGTCGACCAGCAGCTCGATCTCGCTCTTGACCGGTGCCAGCTTGGCCACGAACTCCTGCACCTGCGGCTCGGGCAGGGCGCCGATGAACTGGTCCACCACCTGGCGGTCCCGAAGGGCGTACACGGCAGGGATGGACTGCACCTGGAAGGCGGCGGCCACACCCGGGTTGGCGTCCACGTCGACCTTGGCCAGCTCCACCCCTCCGTCGGTGGCGGCTACGACCCGCTCCAGGATCGGGCCCAGGGTGCGGCAGGGCCCGCACCACGACGCCCAGAGGTCGACCACCACCGGCACCTGAGCGGAGCGCTCGATGACATCCCGCTCGAAGGTTGCGTCCGTCACATCGGCCATGACCCTGCAGTCTAGGTTTGCCCCATGGACGGCCTCTACGAGCTGCACCGCGATCCAGACCTCGACTCGCCCGTGCTCGTCCTCGGGATGGAGGGTTGGATCGACGCCGGGCTGGGGGGAGGCGGCGCCATGGGATACCTCCTCGACGCCATCCCCACCGAGGTGCTGGCCACCTTCGACGGCGACCAGCTCCTGGACCTTCGGTCCCGCCGTCCCGCCGTGCGCATCACCGACGGCGTCCTCGACGGCCTCACCTGGCCCGAGATCCAGCTCCGCGTGGGCCATGATCCGGCCGGGAGGGACGTGGTGGTCCTCACCGGGCCGGAGCCGGACATGCGCTGGCAGGCCTTCGTGTCGGCGGTGGTTACCCTCGCCACCGACCTCCACGCCCGCCTCGTAGTGGGGCTGGGCGCCTTCCCCGCCCCGGTCCCCCATACCCGCCCTGTGCGGCTGGCGGCGGTGGCCACCAACCACGAGCTGGCCGAGCAGGTGGGCTTCATGCCCGGGAGCCTGGAGGTCCCCGCCGGGATACACGCCGCGCTCCAGGAGGGCCTGGGCGCGGCCGGCATCCCCGCCGTGGGCGTATGGGCCCGGGTACCCCACTACGTGGCGGCCATGCCCTACCCGGCCGCCAGTGCCGCCCTGGTCGAGAGCCTGGCCGCCGTCGCCGGCCTGGAGCTCGACGCCAAGGACCTGCACGACGCGGCGGCGCTGGCGGCGAGCCGGATCGACGACATCATCGCCGCCAGCGAGGAGCACGCCGAGATGGTGCGACAGCTCGAGGCCAGCGCCGACGCCGAGGTGAACGTGGCGCCCATCAACCTCTCCCAGCTGCCCACTGGCGACGAGCTGGCCGATGAGCTCGAGCGCTTCCTCAGGGGTGAGATGTGAGCTCGCTCGAAGAGGAGGCAACCGCCCTCCTGCGGCGGGCGGGTGCCCGGTTTGCCTTCGTGCACGGCAGCCGGGCCAGTGGCGGTGGCCCCGGCGCCGACCTCGACGTGGGGGCCTGGTGGGGAACCGATCAACCGCCGGCCTCATGGGAGCTCGTCCTCCCCGACGGCGTCGACCTCCTCGTGCTCGACGACGCACCGCTGGAGCTGGCCGGGCGGGTGGCGCTGAGCGGACGGTTGCTCTTCGACGACGATCCCCCCGCTCGGGTGCGCTGGCAGTCCCAGACCCGGCTCATCTACCTCGACGAGGAGCCGCGCCAGCGAGAGCTCGACCGCCTCTATCTGTCGTCCCGGGCCCGTGGTCGATGAGCGCCGGGTCCGGCGGCTGCTCCAGCGGGTGAGCGAGGACCTCGCCTATCTCACTCGCCGGGCACAGGAGGACCCCGCCACCCAGCTTGGCGACGTCGAGCGGATGGCGGCACTCAAGTACGTCTTCGTCACCGCCATCGAGGGATGCTTGGACACCGCGCAGCACTTGTGCGCGTCCGAGGGCTGGGGACCGCCTGCTTCCAACGCTGAAGCCTTTCGACTGATGGCGCGCCACGGCGTGGTGCCTGGAGAGCTGGCCGAGGCCATGGCCGCGGCGGTGGGCTTCCGGAACGTGCTCGTGCACGGCTACGTCGACGTGGACGACCGCCGCGTGGTGGCCTTCCTCGACCGGGTGGGACAGCTCGAGGAGTACGTGAGCGTGGTTTCGGGGTGGGTGGGCCGGCAGACCTGACTGGGGTGGCGCTTCGCCACCGGCGCCGAGGGTTAAGGGTTGTCCACGAGGGAGGCCACGTCCTCCCGAGGGAGGATGCCCCCGATCGGCCCCGCGGGGTTGAGCGCCAGCCCGGCACACTCCCCCGCCAGGACCAGCTCGAACACCACCTTGGCCTGCTCCGTCCGCGGGTCGTAGGCGTGGGGGAAGGCGGCCCGCATGGCGGCCACGTCGGTGAAGGCGGGCACGTAGGCCTCGTCGCCCTCGCCGATGGCCAGCACCAGCTCATCGCCCTCCACGGCCAGCACCAGCTCCGCGCGCCGCAGGGTCTCGAACAGGGCCCGGCGGGTGACCTGGTTGTCACGGGAGGCCACCGCCTCGATGGCGGCCACCAGCTCGACGTTGCCCAGGCTCACACGACGACGTTGACCAGGTTGGGCGGCCGGGCCACCACCCGCCGGGGCGGGGCGCCGGCCAGGTGCTCCTGCACCCGGGGTGAGCCGAGGGCCAGTCGCTGCGCCTCGGCGGCGTCGACGGCGGGGTCCACCTCGATGAGGTCCCGCTTCTTGCCGTTCACCTGCACCACCATGGTCACGGAATCGGCCGCCACCAGCTCGGGATCGGCCCGGGGCCAGGCCTCCGAGTGCACGTGGCCACCCCGGCGCCGCTCCCACAGCTCGGCGCTCACGTGGGGCGCCATGGGCGCCATGAGGGCCACCAGGGTGTCGATGGCGAAGTCGGTCGCCCCTTCCTTGTACATGAGGTTGGTGAACTCCATGAAGGCGGCCACTGCGGTGTTGTACGACCAGCGCTCGTAGTCCTCGCTCACCTTGGCGATGAGGCGGTGAGCTGCCCGGTCGACCTTGGCCAGGTCGCCGGCGGGAGCGGGACCGTCGCCCAGGGCCAGTCGCCACACGCGCTGCAGGAAACGGGCGCAGCCCTCGATGACCTCGTCGGTCTGGTCGGTCCAGTCCACGTCCTCGGCGGGCGGCCCCACGAACAGGTGGTACAGGCGCAGGGCGTCGGCGCCCACGGTGTCGAAGTAGCGCGACGGGGCCACCAGGTTGCCCCTGGACTTGGACATCTTGGTGCCGCCCATGCGGATCATGCCCTGGGTGAACAGCCGCCGGAACGGCTCGCGCAGCTCCTTCGGGGCCACGCCCAGGTCGGCCAGGGCCTTGGTGAAGAAGCGGGCGTACATGAGGTGGAGGATGGCGTGCTCGATGCCGCCGATGTACTGGTCGACCGGCATCCAGCGCTCGGCGG
>JALZJC010000155.1 GCA_030859945.1 Actinomycetota bacterium
CGGCCGAGCCCCGGGCCACGCCGGCCAGTCCACCGAGGCGCTCCTCGTCGATGGCCAACTCGTCGAGGACGTTGACCTGCAGGCCTTCGCGCTCGGCGATCTCGGTGGCGACCACGGCCAGGCGAGAGGGCGTGAGGGCGCACGCCGGCTCATTCACCAGGTCCCGGGCCAGGCACACGGCGGCGGCCACCCGCCCTCCCCGTTCGAGAGCCCGGCTCAGCTGGTCACCACCTCCCCCCACCACCGCCAAACGCTCGAGCCGGCACGGCGACGGGTCGCTCTTGTAGGCGCCGAACCGGTACGCGGCCATGCCCACCCCCTCGGCCAGGGCCGCGGCCGCGGCCTGGCGATCGAACCCGCCGGGGCAGGCGTCGAGCAGCGTGGTGGCCACCGTCGTGGTCTTCCACGCCGCCTTCACCACGCCGGCTGCGGCCTCCCGCAGGGTCTCGAGGCTCACCTCGTCCGCCTCCCCCACACCCACCGCAGCCACTGCGGTGCCGTCCTGGGACCCCATGACCGCCACCTCTCCGGCCTTGGCCTCGAAGCCCTGGCGCTCGAGGAAGGCCAGGTCCAAGTCGGCCACGCCGGCGCCGTCGGGCACGCGGGGGCCCTTGAAGACGGGCACGGCCACCAGCTCGGTGCCGGCCGGCACCTCGGCGGCGGGAAAGACGGTTATCGGCGACATTCAGCTTCCTTTCTGACGGGTCTGACGGGTCTGACGGGTCTGACGGGTTTGACGGGCCGGCAGGGACTCGCCCTCCTGCCAGCGGGCCATGGTCCAGAGCAGGTCGGACAGTCGGTTGAGGTAGGCCACGGCGAGGGAACCGGGTGCGGCCGCGGCCACGGACAGGCGCTCGGCCCTACGCACCACGGTGCGGGCCACGTCCAGGAGCGCCCCCGTCCGGTTCTGACCCGGCACCACGAACTCGGTCGGGAGACCCGAGCGTTGTGTCAAGGCGTCGATGTGGCGCTCGAGGCCCGCCACCATCTCCTCCGTGACCAGCGTCTGGCCACCGGCCAGCTTGTGGCGGTTGTCGGCGCCGGTGGCCAGATCGGCCATCAGGACCCACAGGTCCCGCTCCAGGGCCACCAGGAGGTCGTCGAGCTCGGACCCCCGCTCGGCCTCGGACCGGGCCAGGCCCAGAAAGGCCTGGGCCTCGTCCACGGTGCCGTAGGCGTCGACGAGCGGGGCGTCCTTGGCCGTGCGCCCGCCGAAGTACAGGCCCGTCGTCCCGTCGTCACCCTTCCTCGTGTAGATCGTCATGGGCGACGCCAATCTAGGTTTCCGCAACTACGCTCCTGCCCAATGTCACCATCCAACATCTCCGGTTTCCCGCGCATCGGCCCCCAGCGGGAGCTCAAGGTCATCACCGAGCGCTACTGGCGGGGCGACGCCTCCGAGGACGAGCTGGAGCAGGCCGGGCGGGAGATCCGCCACGCCAACTGGCGCTTCATGCAGGAGTCCGGGATCGACCTGATCCCCTCCAACGACTTCTCCTACTACGACCAGGTCCTGGACACGATCGCCCTCACCGGCGCCGTGCCCGCTCGCTACGGCCACGCCGGCGGTCCCGTGGACCTCGACACCTACTTCGCCATGGCGCGCGGCCGCCAGGACGGAGGCGTCGACGTCACCGCCATGGAGATGACCAAATGGTTCGACACCAACTACCACTACCTGGTCCCCGAGCTGGGCCCGGACACCGACTTCGCGCTGTCCAGCGAGAAGCCCTTCTCCGAGCACGCCGAGGCCAGGTCCCTCGGCGTGGAGACGGTGCCGCTGCTGGTGGGCCCCATCTCGTTCCTCCTCCTCGCCAAGACGGCCGACGGCGTGGCCGAGGACTTCGAACCCCTGAGCCTCCTGGACCGCCTCCTGCCCGTCTACGAGGAGGTCCTGGCCCGCCTGGGCGGCGCAGAGGCGGCGTGGGTCCAGCTCGACGAGCCGGTCCTCGTCCAGGACCGCACCGATGCCGAGCTGGAGGCGTTCCGGACCGCCTACGAGCGCCTGGGCGCCACGCCGCGGCGGCCCAAGCTGCTGGTGAAGACCTACTTCGACCACGTGGGCGCCGCCCTCCCCCTCTTGGGCGGGCTGCCCGTGGAGGGCATCGGGCTCGACTTTCACCGCGGCGGGCACAACCACCAGCTCATGCACGATCAGGACGGCGGCCTCGAGACCAAGACGCTCTTCGCCGGCGTCGTGGACGGCCGCAACGTCTGGATCAACGACCTGGGAGCCAGCCTGGACCTGCTCGAGCACCTGGCAGGGCACGCCGGCGACCTGGTGGTCTCCACCTCCTGTTCCCTGCAGCACACCCCGATCGACCTCGATGCCGAGACCGACCTCGATGCCGAGATCCGCTCCTGGATGGCCTTCGCCCGTCAGAAGGTGGCCGAGGTCGCCACCCTGGCACGGGGCCTGAGCGAGGGCAGGGCGGCCGTCGCCGCCGAGCTCGAGGCCAACGCCGGCGCCCTGAACAGCCGGCGCACCTCGCCCCGCACCCAGAACCCAGCCGTGCGCCAACGAGTGAGCGCCCTCACCGACGCCCACAGCCGCCGGGCCAGCAAGTTCCCCGACCGTCGGGCGGCCCAGCAGGCCAAGCTCGGGCTCCCGCTCCTGCCCACCACCACCATCGGCTCCTATCCCCAGACCGCCGAGATCCGCCAGGCCCGTACCCGGCTCCGCCAGGGGCGCCTTGGCCTCGAGGACTACGCCGAGCAGATGAAGGCCGAGATCGAGCGGGTGATCCGCTTCCAGGAGGACCTGGGCTTCGACGTGCTGGTGCACGGCGAGCCCGAGCGCAACGACATGGTGCAGTACTTCGCCGAGCAGATGGACGGCTACGTCTTCACCCAGAACGCCTGGGTGCAGTCCTACGGCTCCCGCTACGTCCGCCCGCCCGTCATCTACGGCGACGTGCTCCGGCCCCAACCCATGACGGTGGAGTGGACCTTGTACGCCCAGTCGCTGTCGGACAAGCCGGTGAAGGGCATGCTCACCGGGCCCGTCACCATGCTCATGTGGTCGTTCGTGCGCGACGACCAGCCCCGCTCGGAGACGTGCAAGCAGCTCGCCCTCGCCATCCGCGACGAGGTGGCGGACCTCGAGGCAGCCGGTGTCGCCATCATCCAGGTGGACGAGCCGGCCATCCGCGAGGGCCTGCCGCTGCGCCGGGATCGCTGGGAGGAGTACCTCGAATGGGCAGTGCTCTGCTTCCGGGTGGCCACCGCCGGGGTCGAGGACACCACCCAGATCCAGACCCACATGTGCTACTCCGACTTCGGCGACATCATGGGGCCCATCCACGCCATGGACGCCGACGTCCTGCTGGTGGAGGCGTCCCGGTCCCGCATGGAGCTGCTGCACGACTTCCAGCGTGAGGGCTACCTCCAGGAGGTCGGGCCCGGGGTCTACGACATCCACTCGCCCCGAGTGCCCTCTCCCGAGGAGATGGCCGAGCAGCTCCGCCTCGCCATCGAGGTCCTCGAGCCGCACCAGATCTGGGTGAACCCCGACTGCGGGCTCAAGACCCGGGGGTGGCCCGAGGTGGAGTCCAGCCTGGGCAACCTTGTCCTCGCCGCCCAACAGGTCCGCGAGGAGCTCGCCGCCCAACCTTAGGTTGCTCGGCGAGCTCAGCTGTCATACACGGGTCTTCCTTCCTCGTCCCTGCGGACGCCGTCGTGCAGGCGATGGACCTCGGACTTGCCCACGTCGAGGAGGTGGACAACCTCGACGCCCTGCAAGACGGCGGCATCGGCGATGAGACGACGGTGGCAGCGCCACCACAGCGTCTCCGCGCACATGACGGCCAACGGGAGCTCCTCGATCAGGTGGCCCAGCGCCCGGCGGAACCCGGCGGTGTCCATGTGGTCGGCGTAGGCGCCGAAGGCCTGGTTTCTCCAGGCCGAATGGCGGGAGCCGGCGGCGCGGCGGCGACGACCCCCGAGCGCCTCGCACCACTGGTAGGTGATGCCGAGGGCCGGCAGGTCCCGCTCGAGCCCGGCCCGGCTCAGGTGGGGGTGGCGCCTCGACCCCGGGTGACGGCGGACGTCGACCACCGACGAGAGGCCGGCATCGCCGATCACAGCGGCCAGCTCGGCCACCGAGCGCGTGCCGTGACCGACCGTGTAGAGGGTCACGCCCCCGCCAGGAGGGCCCGGGCCACCAGGTCGGTGCCGAAGGCGGTGAGGATGGCCAGGTACAGCAACCCCGTTGCCGCCATGACCGCCGAGTAGGCCCGTTCTCGCAGGGCGGCCCGGGTGACGAAGGTGAGGGTCAGCGTGGAGACGGCGCACGCCAGCCAGAACCACCCGAGGATGCCGCCGTAGCCGTCGTCGATGGTTCCCGAGAGCACGGAGAGCATGCCCGTGGGCCAGAGGAGGACGGCCACCTCCACAGGCCACAGGCGCGCCACCCACCGGTTCAGCTCGCCGAGGGGCCCCCGCCCCAGCTTCGGCTGCACCAGGTACCAGTGCCCCAGCAGCATGGCGTCGGTGACGGCGCCCAGAAAGGCGGCGCCCACCAGGGTGCGGGCCACGGCCAGCACGTCGGGGCCCCCGGCGGCGAGGCCGGCGGCCACCAGGCCCAGCGCGCCCACGGCCGGAGCCACCAGGTCCAGGGCGGGAGGGAACTCGGCCTCCTCCGCCCCTGGCGGTGCGGGACCCTGGTCTGGGTTCCCCATCATGGCCGCCACCCGCTCGGCCCGTCTCTCCCGGAGGGCCCGCTCGCCGGCCACTCCGGCCCGACGTCGCACGACCGAGACCGCCAGGGCCACGGTGGCGGCGAGGGTGACGAGGACGGCGCAGGCGTCTCGAAAGGGGACCGGCCCGAGCAGCTGCCCGCAGGCCACCGCCGACGCCGCCAGCACCAGGGTGGTGATCCTGAGGAGCCACCCGTAGCCGATCCCGACCTGGCGGCGGCGGGTGGTGACCCAACCGAACAACGAGATGCCCGTGGCCCACTGGAGCAGGACCGTGGCCGCGTCCAGACGGATCATGGGGCGGAGGGATCAGGCCTTACGGTTCTGAGAGCATGCTCAGGGCCCTCAGCGGGTCACCAGGGCCAAGTCGTGGGAGACGGTGTTGAGCGCCTGGGGGCCCGAGTCGGCGGCCACCACGATGTCCTCGATACGGGCGCCCCACCGGCCGGCCAGGTAGATGCCGGGCTCCACCGAGAAGGCGTTGCCCGCCACCAGGGGATCGGTATTGCCGCTCACCAGGTACGGGTCCTCGTGCTCCTCGAGGCCGATGCCGTGACCGGTGCGGTGGATGAAGTAGGGGCCGAAGCCGGCTTCGTCGATGATGCCCCGGGCCACGCCGTCCACGGCCTCGCAGGGGGTGCCGGCGGTGGCGGCCGCCACCGCCGCGGCCTGGGCCCGCTGCAGGACGGCGTACAGGTCGCTGAACTCGACCGGCGGGTCACCGGTGAACACCGTGCGGGTGATGTCGGAGCAGTAGCCGTCGAGCGCGCCCCCGAAGTCGCACACCACGGCCTCGCCCGCTCCGATACGGCGAGGACCGGCCTCGTGGTGGGGGCTGGCCGAGTTGGGACCGCTGCCCACGATGGCGAAGTTCACCCGCTCGTGGCCCTCGGCCCTGAGGCGGCGCCCGAGGTCGGCCGAGACCTCGGCCTCGCTGCGCCCGATCAGAGGCACGTCGCCCGCCATGAGCTGGGCCGCCACCCGGTCGGCGGCGGCGCCGGCCCGTCGAAGGGCCTCGATCTCGGCCTGGTCCTTGACGGCCCGAAGCGGTCCCGTCACCTCCGACGCCCGCCGCCAGGTGGCGTCGGGTAGGCGCAGCTGGAGGGCGAGGACGAACATGGCCCACGTGCGGTCGGAGACGGCCAGCCGGCGGCGGGACCCCACCAGGGTGGCCACGATGGCCACCGGGTCCTCCGTCTCGGACCAGGGACGCAGCGAGAACGCAGCGGGGTCCTCCGTTACCCGCGGGGCCTCCAGGGCGGGCACCACCAGGGTGGGGTCACCGTCGGCGGGCAGGACCAGCATGGTGAGGCGCTCCAGGGGCATGGCCTCGTAACCGGTGACCCAAGGGAGGTCGGCCCCCAACGAGAGGAGGAGGACGTCCACGCCCAGGTCGGACATGCGGGCCCGCACCCGTCCGAGGCGCTCCAGTCGCACGAGGTGGAGCGTAGAGGCCTTCGGTT
>JALZJC010000028.1 GCA_030859945.1 Actinomycetota bacterium
CGAAATGGTAGCCGTCCCGGGGGGTGGTTACCCTCGGGCGGTGCCTGACGTGGTGGTCGCCGGTGACGAGAGCTGGGTGCGGGACGAGGTGTGCTCGGTCCTGTCCGGGTTATCGGGGCACGGGGACCTCAACGTGCGAGAGGTCACCTCCGGCCCAGCCGTGCTGGCGGCGGCCGATGAGACCCAGCCCGACCTGGTGGTGCTCGATCAGCAGACGGGCAACATGGGCGCCATGGCCGTATGCCTCGACCTGCGCCTGGAGGAGGGTGCGGGTCGCCTCGGGCACGTGCCGGTCCTCATGTTGCTCGACCGGCGAGCCGACGTGTTCCTGGCCCGTCGCTTCGACGCCGACGGCTGGCTCCTGAAGCCCCTCGACCCCATCCGCCTGCGGAAGGCCATCGGCGAGCTGCTGGCAGGGCGGAGCTACCACGACGAGTCCTACCGGCCTACGCCCGCCTAGGAAGCTGCGGTATTGGGTCCGGTAGCATCGGGGCCACGGGAAGTAGCGCAGCTTGGTTAGCGCGCAGCGTTCGGGACGCTGAGGTCGCGGGTTCAAATCCCGCCTTCCCGACAGGGCACCGATAGGAAATCCCGATTTCGGGCGCACCCTTTTGGGCTTCCTCGGCGATTACAGGCTCTACGCGTTCGAGTGGGGAGATCGGGTTCGGATGCGACTCGAAGTCTCCCTCTTGGCCTGCGTGAGGGAGTCCGGATCGTTCGCGGCGTGGCGCCGGGTGGCACTGTTCCCGTCCCGGCTCCAGGAATCGAGCGAAACCGCCGATACCCAGAGTTGATGGACAACCGACGGATGACCGGCGCCGCCTTCGCCGAGGTCCTGAAGGCGGCCCAAGCCAACGCCGGGTGGGCATTCCAACGGCTCTTCGACGAGCTGGCGCGCCCCGTTGCCGGTTACCTGCGGATGCAGGGGGCCCGCGAGCCGGACGATCTCGTCAACGAGGCCTTCCTCGGAGCCTTCTCCGGTATCGGCAACTTCGAAGGCGACGAGGACGACTTCCGATCGTGGGTCTTCACCATCGCCCACCGCCGGCTCATCGACGAGCGGCGCCGGCTCGGGCGCCGACCCGTGGAGACCACCGACGCCGGGTACGAGCGCGTGGGCGGCGATGCCGAGGACGACGCCCTGTGCTCACTGGGCAACGAGCGGGTCCGGGAGCTGCTCGCCACCCTGCCCCCCGACCAGCGCGATGTCCTGCTCCTCAGGGTCTTGGCCGACCTCACCGTGGAGCGAACAGCCGAGACCCTGGGTAAGACGGCCGGCGCGGTCAAGGCCCTCCAGCGGCGGGGACTGACGGCGCTGCGCAAGGAAATCTCACGAGAGAGCGTACCCCTTTGAGCCTCCTTGACGATGAACACTACGAGATGCGAACGCAGCCCCTCCTCGACGATCAGACCATCGAGTCGATCCTCACCGGCCGGACGTCCTCGGCCTGGCCCGAGGTCGACGAGCTGGCCTGCTTCTTCTCCGAGGTGCGCAGTGTCGCTGACGGGCCCGCTCCCAAGTTGGGCGCAGATCTGTCGGCCATCCTGGCCAACGGACTCACCGGGCCTGCGGAGCATGCGGCCGAACTACCTAAGAGGAGAAAGTCAATGATTGAGACCATCTTTGCCAGTGCCGCAGGCAAGGCAGCCGCCGTGCTGGCCGGCCTGAGCCTGGCCACCACCGGCGCGGCAGCGGCCGACGTGCTGCCCCGGGTGGCGCAGGACCGCGTGGCCGCCGTCGTCGAGGCGGTGAGCCCCCTCGAGCTTCCCGACAGCGCCGACAAGCGCCAGGACGGCGAGCATCGCAAGGACGGCGACGCCGCTGACAACAAGCCGGATGTCCCTTCCGACCAGCGCAACCCCAATGCCGAGGACAACTTCGGCGCCGACGTCTCCAACCGGGCCCGGACCACCGAGGACAAGGGCAGGGACTTCGGACAGAGCGTGAGCAACGATGCCCGCGAGCGCTTCCAGCCCGCCGATCCAGGCTCCCAGCGCCCGGCCACCACGCCGACGGCGAGCAACAACCCTGGCACCTCCTACAGGGAGAGCGCCC
>JALZJC010000037.1 GCA_030859945.1 Actinomycetota bacterium
CTGGTAATCGAACCGATGCCCGTGGCCGAGCAAGCAGCCACCCAAGTCCTTTCGCTGCCGGTCCACCCGTCATTGACGCTGTCCCAGGTCGACCGCATCGCCGGTGCGGTCTGCACTGCCCTGGGGGCTGGGCCCCCGGACCGCTGAAGGCGCCCCGGCCCCAGGATTCGATCTATCCTCAAGACACCGCTTGCGGCTTCCGATGACCACACTGGGCCATTTGTCCGTCACCCGGTACTTCTCCTGAGGGCGCCTTGTACATCTTCAGCACGTCTCCACACCACTCACGAGCCCGCCCTGCGGGGGGCCGGCTTTGTCACGCCGCATGAGAGGCGTCGCCCGTGTTTCGGTGGTCGTGCTGACGCTCCTCGTCACTCTGGCCACCCCTTCTCCCAGGGCCGCTGCCGCGGAGTACGAGAACACACCCTCCCAGTTCCGCTTCGAGGGCGGCGGCTTCGGTCACGGGGTCGGTATGAGCCAGTACGGCGCCAGGGGACAGGCAGATGCCGGTCGCAGCGCCTCCACCATCCTGCAGACCTACTACCAGGGCACATACGTCGCAGGAGCGCCGATCCCGCCCGTCATCAGGGTCGGGATCCTGCAGGGCGTCGGCAGGATGACCCTCAGCAGCGCGGGCGGTCTGGCGGGCAGCGACGGGAGCCTCGAGCTCCGCTGGGCGGGCGGAAGTCGCTTCCTCTGGCCGGGCCAGACATGGGAGGTTCGCGCCGTCGGTTCCGGCTGGCAGCTGCTCCGTGACGGCGTGGATCAGACCGGTGTCTTCGGGGGATGGCTACGGATCGAGTTCGGCACCCGCAACTCGCTCATGTCCCTGGCCGGTCACAGGTACCGCTGGGGAGCGCTCGACCTCGTGCACCGAGCCGACGCCAGGTTCGACGCCGTCGTGGAGACCGGGTACGAGACCTACCTCTACGGCCTCGGGGAGATGCCGTCCAGTTGGCCGATGGCCGCCCTCCAGGCCCAGGCCATCGCCGGTCGGACCTACGCGCTCGAAAAGGCGAGGCGCCTGGGTGACCGGCGAAGCGGATGCGCCTGCACCGTGTACGCCACCGTCTCCGATCAGGCGTACATCGGCTACGACAAGGAGGCCGGCCCCTCCGGCGACCGATGGGTCCAGGCCGTGAGCTCCACCGCGGGCCAGGCCGTGCTGTCCAACGGTGCCCCGATCCAGGCCATGTACTCGTCATCGTCGGGTGGCCACACGGAGAGCAGCGATTTCGTCTTCGGTGGCTCGCTGCCGTACCTGCGGGGTGTGCCCGACCCTTGGGACAACGCCGGCAACCCGAACTTCACCTGGGCCGTGACCTATACCGCGAGCCAGCTCTCCTCGGCTCTCGATGCCAGAGGCCTGGGCGTGGGTCGAGTCACCAACGTCGCCACCCTGCCCCCCTACGGGGTGTCCGGGCGAGTCGGACGCGTGGTCAACTCGGGTTCAGGAGGCGTCACCGTGAGCGGTACCGGCGGTGTCCGACGCCTTTCCGGGGCCGAGGTCCGTACGGCGCTGGGCCTCAAGAGCACGCTGTTCCGCGTGCGTGTGCAAGGGGAACATGCCCTCGGCTCAGCGGTAGGCCGCGCCCAGGGGGACTTCAATGGCGACGGCAAGGAGGATGTGGCCGCCTTGTTCAACTACGGCGGCGGCAACACTGGCCTGTGGACGTTCTCGGCCAAGGCGGACGGCACCGGCTTCGAGGCTCCCGTACCGAAGTGGTACAGCTGTCCCGGCTGCACCTACTGGGAGAACATGAAGCTGGTGGCCGGGGACTTCAACGGCGACGGCACCGACGATGTGGGCTTCTTCTACAACTACGGCAGCGGCAACTCCGGGCTCTGGACCTTCGACGGCCCGGCGCTGAACGCCCCCGTACCCAAGTGGTACAGCTGCGCCGGCTGCACCTCCTGGGAGAACATGAAGGCTCTGGCCGGCGACTTCGACGGCGACGGCAGGGACGATGCCGGCTTCTTCTACAACTTCGGTGGAGGGAACACGGGTCTGTGGACCTTGAACGGGCCCGGGCTCAACGCCCCCGTGCCCAAGTGGTACAGCTGCGCCGGCTGCACCTACTGGGAGAGCTCCAAGCTGGTGGCCGGGGACTTCAACGGCGACGGCAGGCACGACATCGGGATGTTCTACAACTACGGGGGTGGCAACACCGGGC
>JALZJC010000056.1 GCA_030859945.1 Actinomycetota bacterium
CCCTCGATGTAGTGCACCTGGGCGCCCTCGTCGGCGATGATGAGCGTCCGCTCGAACTGGCCGGCGTTCTCGGCGTTGATGCGGAAGTAGGCCTGGAGAGGCATCTCGCACGTGACGCCGGGGGGCACGTAGATGAACGATCCGCCGGACCACACCGCCGAGTTGAGGGCAGCGAACTTGTTGTCGCCCGAGGGGATCACGGTCCCGAAGTACCGCTTCACGATCTCCGGGTGCTCCCGCAGCGCGGTGTCCATGTCAGAGAAGAGGATCCCCTGCTTCTCGAGATCCTCCCGGTTCTTGTGGTACACGACCTCTGACTCGTACTGGGCGGTCACGCCGGCCAGGTACTTGCGCTCGGCCTCGGGAATGCCGAGCTTCTCGTAGGTGGCCTTCATCTCGGCCGGTAGCTCGTCCCAGTCGTCCACCTGTTCCCCGGACGGCTTCAGGTAGTAGTAGATGTCGTCGAAGTCGATGTCGGGCATGTTGACGGCGAACCACGGCTTCATGGGGATGCGCTCGAAGTGGCGGAGGGCCTTCAGCCGGTACTGGGTCATCCAGTCGGGTTCGCCCTTCCACCACGAGATCTCCCGGACGACGGCCTCGTTCACCCCCTTCTTCGGGGTGAAGGCGTAGTCGACCTTGTCGACCCAACCGAGCTTGTATCGACCGAGATCGAGTTCGGTGGTGGCCATGCGGGCATCAGCTCCTGGGGACGACGGAATTTGTCCTACGCAGATGTTAACAATTCTCGGCCCCCCGAAGTTCCTCCAGTCGTGTTAAATCAGTTGGGAACACGGGCAACCGATCCGATGTTGATGAGGTGAACATGACTGCGACCATGACCGCTGAGGAACTCATCGCCGACTGGCGGGCCGTCACAGGGCGGGAAACCTACTCGAGCGCTTCCCGGGTACAGGACCGTCTCTTCGACCTCTACGCCGAGGTGAAGGACCAGCCCGTGGGGCGCCTGGTCGAGACCTGGCTCAGCCTCACCATCCAGCGGGACCTGTTCTCGGGCGGGGAGATCCTCGACCTCCTCGACCAGGTCCAGGGGCAGTTGGTCCAGCCCGTCAGCGCCGGCTAGCCCGGCGAACCGGTCGCCTCCCGCAGCTCGTCCACGCCTCCGAGCATCTCTTCTGCCATGTGGCGAGCCGTCTGCTCGTCATCCCCCACGTAGCCCGCCACCAGCACTCCCGGTGACCGGAGACCCCGTACGGTGCGACCGACAGCCGAGCCCTCGGTTCCCATGACCAACACTCGCCGGACCGGGGGTTGGGCTCGCATATGAGTGACAGGCTACGCCGGTGCCCCCCGAGGACCTGAGCCCACCCAGCGCACCTCGGCGCCCGACGGTCCTCACCACCCACGAGGACGCACGCGGGGACGAGTGGTACTGGTTCCGGGACCGGGAGAACCCCGAGGTCATCGCCCACCTGGAAGCCGAGAACGCCCACACCAGACGGGCCCTCGCCCACACCGAAGCGCTTCAGGACGGTCTCTACCAGGAGATCGTGGGCCGCATCCTCGAGACCGACCTCTCCGTCCCGGCACGCAAGGGCGGCTGGTGGTACTACGGGCGCACCGTCGAAGGCCTGCAGTACCCCATCTCCTGCCGGCGCAGGGGAAGCGTCGACGGACCCGAGCAGGTGATGCTGGATCAGAACGAGCTTGCCGCCGGCCACGATTACCTCGAGGTTGCCAACCACGAGGTGAGCCCCGACGCCGCCCTCCTCGCCTACGCCACCGATACCGACGGCAGCGAGCGCTACACCCTGCGCATCCGGGACCTCGACCTGGGAAAGGACCTTACCGACGAGGTGCCCGACACCTACTACGGGCTGGCCTGGGCCGCTGACAACCGGACCCTGTTCTACACCAGGGTCGACGCCACCATGCGGCCCCACCAGCTGTGGCGCCACGTGGTTGGTGCCCCCGTAGCCGACGACGTCCTGGTGTACCAGGAGGACGACGACCGCTTCTACCTCGGCGTGAACATGACCAGGTCGGAGCGCTATCTCCTGCTCTCGCTCGGGAGCAAGGTCACCACCGAGGTCCACTACCTCGCCGCCGACGATCCCGATGGGCGCTTCCAGGTCGTCGCCCCTCGCCGGCAGGGCGTGGAGTACGACGTGGACCACCACACCGATCCACGGGGTGACCACTTCCTCATCGTCACCAACGCCGACGAGGCGCCCAACTTCAAGTTGGTCCAGGCACCCGTGGCCGAGCCCGGTCCGGAGCACTGGTCGGAGCTGGTCGGCCACCGCCCCGACGTCAAGCTCGACGGGATAGACGTGTTCGCTGACCACGCCGTGCTCTTCGAGCGGGCCGAGGGGCTACGACGCCTCGCTGTGCGACGGCTGTCCGACGGTGACACCCACGTAGTGGAGCAGCCCGAGGCCGTCTACACGGTGTACCCGGGCACCAACCTGGAGTTCGACACCAGGGTCCTTCGCTTCGGGTACTCCTCTCTGGTCACGCCCAACTCGGTCTACGACTACGACATGCTGGCCCGCAGCCGGGAGCTCAAGAAGCGCCAGCCGGTCCTCGGCGGCTACGACCCGGCCGAGTACGAGACGGGCCGGCTGTGGGCCACGGCGCCCGACGGTGAGCCCGTGCCCGTCTCGGTGGTACACCGCAAGGGCCTGGCCCTCGACGGGAGCTCGCCCGCCCTCCTGTACGGCTACGGCGCCTACGAGCACAGCGTGGAGCCGGTGTTCTCCTCCCTCCGGGTCAGCCTCCTAGATCGGGGCTTCGTCTTCGCCGTCGGCCACGTGCGGGGCGGCGGCGAGATGGGCCGGCGCTGGTACGAGGACGGAAAGCTCCTGGCCAAGAAGAACTCGTTCACCGACTTCGCGGCCTGCGCCGAGCACCTGATCGAGCAGGGCTACACCTCCCCGGAGCGGCTGGTCATCCGTGGCGGCAGCGCCGGTGGGCTGCTCGTCGGTGCCACCGTGAACCTTCGGCCGGAGCTGTTCCGCGCCGTGGTGGCCGAGGTTCCCTTCGTGGACGTGCTCACAACCATCTGTGACGAGACGCTGCCCCTCACGGTGCTCGAGTGGGAGGAGTGGGGCAACCCCAAGGCCGACCCCGAGCTCTACGCCTACATCAAGTCCTACTCGCCCTACGACAACGTGGAGGGGCGCTCCTACCCCGCCACGTTCGTCACCGCCGGGCTGAACGACCCCCGCGTCAGCTACTGGGAGCCGGCCAAGTGGATCCAGCGCCTCCGCGACCGCACGACCGGGGACGCTCCCATCCTGCTCAAGACCGAGCTGGGCGCCGGCCACATGGGGCCGTCCGGCCGCTACGACGCCTGGCGGGACGAGGCCCTGGTGTACGCCTTCGTGCTCGATGCCGTCGACCGGGGTTGAGCGGTATCCCGAAGTCCGGTGCGCCCGTGGCACACTCTGCCTGGAGGTGGGCCGGCATGTCCGCTCGTTCGATCACGATCGTCGGCGTGCTCGTCGGCCTGGGACTGTCATCCTGCGGCGGCACGTCCAAGGCAGACTTCGCCCAGCGGGCCGATCCCGTGTGCTCAGTGGCGAACGGCGAGCTGTCGGCCGTTGCCCAACCCGCCAACCTCAAGCAGCTCGGGCAATCGTCGGCGAAGGTCGCCGCCGCCACCGACAAGCAGGTGAAGGCGCTCCGCCAGCTCGACCAGCCCGAGAAGGACCGGGGCCATCTGGACAACGTGCTGGCCGCCATGGACGGAACCGTCGCCGCGGCCAGGAAGGTGGAGACCGCGGTGGCCGGAGACGACGGCCGGACGGTGGAGGCCGGGGTTGCCGAGCTGCGGCAGGCCACCACCAATGCTGACGACGGAGCACGCAACTATGGGCTGACCCAGTGCGGGAAGGGCGGCCGCGACGCGGCGACGAACATCGCCGACGCGACCACCTCCCTGCTCAAGCAGCAACTGATCACCAAGGCCGACGCCATCTGCAAGGATGCCGACCGCAAGCTGGAGGCGATGCCCGAGCCGAAGAACCTGGGCGAGGCAGTCCGGTCGCTTGACCAGCTCTTGGCCGTTGTCGAGAAGGCCATCGCCGACCTGAAGACGCTCCACGTGCCGCAGCCGGACAAGGCCGCCTATGACGAGTTCCTGACTGCCAGCGACCAGCAAGCCGGCGTGGTGCGGGACCTTCGCGCCGCGGTCGCGGCCAATGACACCTCCCGCACGAACCAGGTCACGGATGCCCTCGACAGCGCCGGGGCCGAAGGCGCCCGAAAGGCTGCCGCGGTGGGCCTCAAGGACTGTACCTTCGAGGAGTGATCTAGAGGGGCACCTGGCGCAGGTCGATCACCGTCTGCTCGGCCTTGGCGATGACGTCGGCTATCTCGTCGCCCACCAGCTCGTCCCGTTCCAGCAGTGCGCTTCGCAGGGCCTCCACCGTGTGCCGGTTGGTCGCCAGCATGCGCGTCACCTCGGCCTTGGCCGTGGACAGGACCTCCTCCACCGCCTCCCGGCCGGCGTCGGCGGACAGCACCTTGGTGACCAGGTTGGCGCCGGGAGCGGTGGCCGCGGCCTCGTAGGAGATCAACGAGCCGCCCAGCCCGAGGCTACCCACCATCTGGGCCGCCGCGGCCGTGGCCGCCTGCAGGTCGCCGGCGGGACCGCTGCCCGACTCCCCGAAGAACAGCTCCTCGGCCACCATGCCCCCGAAGGCGATCTGGATGAGCGCTTCGATCTCCGAGCGGGACTTGGTGTAGCGCTCCTCCAGCTCGGAGTGCGAGAGCAAGCCCAGGGCGTCGCCCCTCTTGATGATCGACAGCACTTCCAGCTTGCGACCCTTGCCCACCAGGTGGGCGACGGCGGCGTGGCCGGCCTCGTGGGTGGCGATGGCCCGCCGCTCGTGCTCGGCGTAGGGCACCGGGCTCTTGAGGCCCAGCTCCTCGGTCATGCGGGCCTGCTGCACGTCGTCCCAGCTGAGGCCGTCCGCTCCCCGGCGGAGGGCCCACACCAGTGCCTCGTCGAGCAGGTGCTCGATCATCACCGGCGAGTACCCGAAGGTCATGGCCGCCAGGCTGTCCCGGGCCGGAGCTTCGTCGAAGGCGGCCTCGTGGGCCTTCTTGGCCAGGTAGTAGTCGATGATCTCGCGCCGCCCGCTACGGCTCGGGAGGTCGAAGTGGATCGAGCGGTCGAAGCGACCCGGGCGCAGGAGGGCAGGGTCGAGGTCGGCGGCCCGGTTGGTGGCCCCGATGACCAGGATGTTGGCCGGCGGGCTGGTCGGCTTGCGCAGCTGGGAATGGGCCGGGAGCCATCGGTTGAGCTGGTCCACGAACCACCCGAGCAGGCGACGGCCACCCGGCGGGGAGTCGAAGGACTGGAGCTGGATGAGCAGCTCGTTCACCACCCCGGAGATGCCCTCCCGCTGGGTGGACGACCCCATCCCCGAGCGGGTCGCGCCGATGGCGTCGATCTCCTCGATGAAGCCGATGGCACCGCCTTCGCGGCGGGCGTACTGGCGAAGGGCCTTGAAGTAGGACCGGATCTTGCGGTTGGTCTGGCCGTAGTACATGGACTGGAAGGCGGACGAGGACACGAAGAGGAACGGCACCCCGGCCTCCCGCGCCATGGCCTTGGCCAGGTAGGTCTTGCCGGTACCGGGAGGGCCTTCGAAGAGGATGGCCCGCCGGGAGCTCCCGCCCATCTGCTCCTTGAAGGTCCGATGGGCCAGGAAGAGGTTCAGGGTCTTGACCACCTCTTCCACCACCACACCCGCGCCCTTCACGTCCTCGAACCCCAGGTCGATCTCGCTCGGGCGGAACAGGACGTGGGGAGAGCGGCCGGCACCGAGCAGGGGTACAGCGATGGCTACGACCAGGACCAAAGTGAGGATCAGGCCGGGGATGAACTCGGGCGGGAAGGGCAGCGCCGGCACACCCAGCTGGACAGGGTCGCCGGTGACGAGGCGGCCCCACGCCCACACCGCCACCACGGCGAGGACCACGGCCAGGCGCCGGAGCCGCCGCCGCCGGGCCCTCTCCCGGGCCACGGCCACGTCCGCCGTCGCCGATCGCAGGACATGCGCCCGTCCCAGGCTCTCCAGGTCCATCCTCGCTCCGTCCTGTCGACGACCACGGTATGTGGTTGACATGTCCATTGGCAATGGCGCCGCTGGCGCTGCCCTAGGTGCGCAGCCCGGCGTGGGGGCGGAGAGCGGGCGAGAGGTCGGCCCGGCGAGGGTTGGAGCGGTCCCGCTCGGAGAGGATGGGGGCGCTGACCCCCCAGTCGGCACCGACATCGGGGTCGTCCCAGGCCACGCCCAGCTCGTCGGCGGGGTTGAAGTAGGAGTCCACCAGGTAGGTGATGGTGAGGTCGCTCAGCGCCGCGAAGCCGTGGGCCACGCCGGGTGGGATGAAGACACCCTTGTCGGCGCCGTCGCCGATCTCGACCTCGAGGGTGGCGCCGTCGGTGGGCGAGCCCTCCCGCAGGTCGTGCAGGACGACCCGGGCCCTGCCCCGGGGCACGTACCAGTAGTCGGCCTGGTGCAGGTGGTAGTGGAGGCCGACCACGGTGTTGGCCTGGCGGTCGGAGCGGTTGGCCTGGACCATCTCCCGGCCGTGGGGGAACCAGGAGCGGCGGTAGCTCTCCACGAACCGACCGCGCTCGTCGGCATGGGTGTCCGGCTCGACTATCACGACCCCCTCGATGACCTCGGACTGGATGACGTTCGCCATGGGGTTCGAGGCTAAGCGGGGCGGCTCAACGGCGCGCACCGACGCGGAAGCGGGACTGGGCGACGAACAGGAGGCCGACGGCCACACCTGCCACCACGCCCACCCGTCCGCTCTGAGCTCCCCGCACCGCCCCGGCCCCGGCCATGGCCGTGAGCACGAGGTTGCGCACGAGGGTGTCGACGCCCACAGGCTCGGGGGATGTCTCACCGAGGCAGCCGCACGGGACCCGCTCAGCGTCTCGCAGACGGAGTGCGACGGCCACGGTGAACAAGGCGAGCAGGGCGCAGGCGGCCCCGGCCGTCCACCGCCCCCCCACCTGGGCCATGAGCAGGCCGCCCAGCACCAGCTCCACCCACGGCAACCCGCCCACCACCCAGCGAGGCGCCCCGAACTCGGCCGCGGCCGTGGGCCACGCCCGTTGCCCGAGCTTGAAGGCGCCGGCCAGCAGGAGCACGGTGCCGACGGCGACACGCTCCATGTCCCTGCTACTCCCCGCCCTACGGCTCGAAGCGGCCGTACCCGCCCCGGTAGAACAGCAGCGGCGACGCCTCCCGGCTCACGTCCAGGTCCACCACCCGACCGACCACGATCAGATGGTCGCCCGCCTGGTGGATGGCCTCGATACGGGCGTCGACCCAGGCCAGCACCCCGTCGATGACGGGCGAGCCGGTGGCGTGGGAGGGCCTCCACCCGACACCTTGGAACTTGTCCACGCCCCGCGTCGCGAACCGGCGGCACAACGACTCCTGGTCATGGGCGAGGATGTTGGCGCAGAAGACGCCGGCGTCACGGATGCTCGGCCAGCTCAGGATCCCGCTCCCGGGGCACATGGCCACGAGGGGCGGCTCCAGCGAGACCGAGGTGAAGGACTGGGCGGTGAAGCCCGTCGGCGCGCCCCGGCCCTCCGGGCCGCCAGCCACTGCAGTGACGATGCTGACGCCGGTGCAGAAGTGGCCCAGCACCGTGCGGTAGCGAGGCGTGTCAAAGCTCGAGGGGCCGGCCAGTTGCCTGTCGCCGGCAAGAGCGTCGTCGGACAAGGCCCAGAGCCTCCCGCGCCGTCCCGTTCCCGTCCACAACCCCGATCCAACTCACATGGGGCGGGGGTCAGCGGGAGCCTGCGGCCACCAGCCCCTTGCCTTGGAGCATGACCTTGAGGTCGTGGGGGTTGGAGGCCGTCATCATGGCGTCGCGCAGGTCGACGGCGCCCTGCTCGAAGAGTCGGACCAGGGCCTGGTCGAACGTCTGCATGCCGTAGTACTCACCGTCGGCGACGATCTCGTGGATGTCGGACGTCTTGTTGGGATCGATGATGCACTGCTGGAGGCGGCCGTTCACCACCATCACCTCGAGTGCCGCCACCCGGCCGTCGCCATTGCTCCGGGGGACGAGGCGTTGGCAGATGGTGCCTCGGAGGGCGCCGGCCAGAGCCACCCTCACCTGGTTCTGCTGGAAGGGCGGGAAGAAGTCCACGATGCGGTTGATGGTCTCGGTGGCGTCGATGGTGTGCAGGGTGGAGAACACGAGGTGGCCGGTCTCTGCCGCTCGGAGGGCGGTGGCCACGGTCTCGCTGTCGCGCATCTCCCCCACCAGGATCACGTCGGGGTCCTGACGCATGGCCGAGCGCATGGCGACGGCGAAGTCGTCGGTGTCGAAGCCGATCTCGCGCTGGTTCACCTCGGCCATCTCGTCGTGGTGGAGCACCTCGATGGGGTCCTCGATGGTGATGATGTGCACCTCGCGCGTGCGGTTGATGTGGTCGATCATGGCCGCGAGGGTGGTCGTCTTCCCCGATCCGGTGGGGCCGGTGACCAGCACCAGTCCCCGTGGCTCGCTGGCCAGTCGGGCTACCACCTCGGGTAGGCCCAGCTCCTCGAAGCTGGCGGCCGAAGTACGCACCCGGCGGAACACCATGGCCACCGTGCCCCTCTGGCGGAAGACGTTGACCCGGAACCGCCCCACATCCGCGATGGCGTAGGCGAAGTCGGCCTCGTTGTGCTTGGCGAACTGCCCGGCCACGTCGGGGCGCATGATGGCGGCAGCGATCTCCTCGGTGCCCTCGCTGCTGAGGCGCTCCTCCCCCTCGACGGTCGACAGGGCTCCATGGACCCGCATCCGCGGCGCCGCCCCCACCTTGATGTGAAGGTCGGAGGCGTCGATGGCGCTCATGGCGCGAAGGAGGCGATCGAGCATCTCGTGAGCCATGCCCGTTACATCGGCCGGATGCCGGGGAACCCTAAGGGCCGGTCGGTCACCTCCGGGCACACCAGAACACGTCCACCACATGGGGTAGCACGAACCGCTCACCAAGGTCGGCCACCACCTCCCGGGCGCCGTCGAGGACCCGTTGGCGTTCCCCTGCGGGGAGCACGGCGATGAAGCTCATCGACGCCAGGCGCATGACCAGGCGATCAGGGTCCATGTCCTGGTCGTAGCCGAAATGGGCCTCCTTCAGCGGCGTGAACAGCTCCGTTCGCTCGAAGACCGAGCGCCAGGACCCCGATCGGTAACGGGGCACGCTGGCCTCGTAGGGCGCGATGAGGTCGTACAGGTCGCGCACCCAGGGCACCCTTTCGTCGCGCATGGCCCAGATGAGCCCGACGTGCCCCCCCGGTCCCAAGAGGCGGTGGATCTCACCCAGCGCCTTGTCCCCGGCGAACCAGTGGAACGCCTGCGCCGCCACCACGGCGTCGGCGGAAGCCGAGGGCAGGGTGGTGGCCTCGGCCGTGGCGTCCACGACACTCACTTCGGGCACCGTCTGGCGCAGTTTGTGACGCATCTCGGCACCCGGCTCCACGGCCACCACCCGTGCTCCCGTGTCGGCGAGGTGGCGGGTCAGCTTGCCGGTGCCGGGACCCAGCTCCACCACGTCGGCGCCCGCCCCGATCCCCGTGGCCCGGCACAGCGCGCCCACGGCCTCCGGCCCGTACGAGGGCCGGGCCTGCTCGTAGGCGTCGGTGGCGGCGAACCCCGCCGCGGCCACGGGATGGATCGGCCCCGCGCCCCTGGTCATTGCCGCTCGGTCATGCCTCCTCGGCCCAGACCCTCATCTCCTGGAGCACCGGCGCCCCGTAGGTGGTCACCATGGCCACGTCGGCAGCGTCGCGGCCCCGCCCGATCACCACCCGCCCCACCCTGGGCACGTTGTTGCGGGGATCGAAGGCCGACCACCGGTCCCCGAGGTAGGCCTCGAACCAGGAGCTGAAGTCCATGGGGTCCTCGGGGACCGGGGCATCGATGTTGGGGAGGTAGCCCGACACGTAACGCGCCGGCACGTTCAGGCTCCTGCAGAAGGTGACGCCCACATGGGCGTAGTCCCGGCACACACCGGTGCCGCTCTCCACCACCTCAGCCGCGGTGGTCATGGGGTTGGTGCTGCCCGAGGTGTACCGGATGCGGTCGTGCACCCAGTCGCACACCGCCTGTACCCGGGCCCATCCAGGCTGGGTGTCCCCGAACAGCTCCCAGGCCTTGTCGTGCAGCACGTCGGAGAAGCAGAACCGGCTGGGCAGCAGGAAGACCAGCGTGTCATCGGGCAGCGCCTCAACAGGTACCTGCTGGGCCTGGGGCTCCACCTCGTCGACGGTGTCCTTGACCTCCACCGTGGCGTCGTAGCGGACGGTGTTGGGCCCAACGGGCAGGACCAGGCGGTCGCACACGTTGCCGTAACCGTCCATATAGCTGCTGGAGGCTCCGCCCGGCGAGACGTCCCATTCCTCGGACAGGATCCGCTGATCGCCATCGGGGCGCCCCCGCACCTGCCACACAGAAGGGGTGGGCCCTGACGATTCGAAGTTGAACTCACAGCCGACGCGGAGTCGCATGATCGACCACTGTTCTAGTGTCTGAAGACCAGGCAGCGCGAGGTGCAGGGCGACAATCCCATGAACACCATGGAAGAGTTGACGACACCGAGGGAAGCTGAAACGGCGCCGAAACATGGAGCTGGTAGGACCAGGGCCCATGGGTGACCTCCTCGACGGCTACGAGGCGCACTCCTCCTGGGACGAGATGTTCGAGGGATCGGGTCAGCCACGTTCGGCCTACACCGCCCTCCACCAGGCCCTGCAGACCCTGTCCGAAGAGGACTACGAGACCCGGTGCGCGGCCCGGGACCGGGCCTTTCGGGACCAGGGCATCACCTTCTCCCTGTCGGGCGAGGAGCGGCCCTTCCCTCTCGACCTCGTGCCGCGGGTGATCCCGGCCGAGGAGTGGTCGGTCATCGAGGAGGGCGTGGCCCAGCGCGTCCGGGCCCTGGAGATGTTCCTGGCCGACGTGTACTCCGAGGGCCATATCCTCGCCGACGGCGTGGTGCCCCGGCGCCTCGTCACCACGGCCACCCAGTTCCGCCGTCCGGCGGTGGGCATCCAGGCCGCCAACGGTGTCCGGGTGCACGTGGCCGGTATCGACCTCGTGCGGGGAGGCGACGGTCGCTTCTACGTGCTCGAAGACAACGTGCGCACCCCCTCGGGCATCTCCTACGTCATCGAGAACCGCCGCACCATGGCCCGAGTCTTCCCCGAGCTGTTCACGAGTCACCGCGTGCGTCAGGTCGACAGCTACCCGGCCCGCCTGCTGGAGGCCCTCCGGGCCGCCGCTCCCGAGGGGGTGGCTGACCCCACCGTGGTGGTGCTCACCCCCGGGGTGCACAACTCGGCCTACTTCGAGCACACCTTCCTGGCCGGCCAGATGGGGGTGGAGCTGGTGGAGGGCCGCGACCTGGTCTGCCGGGACAACGTGGTCTACATGCGCAGCACCGAGGGCGAGCAACGGGTCGACGTGGTGTACCGGCGCATCGACGACGACTACCTGGACCCGCTCCAGTTCCGCTCCAACTCCCTAATCGGCTGCCCGGGCATCGTCAACGCGGCCCGGTTCGCCAACGTCACCATCGCCAACGCCCTGGGGAACGGGGTGGCCGACGACAAGCTCGTCTACACCTACGTGCCCGACATGATCTCCTACTACCTCCACGAGGAACCGGTGCTTCCCAACGTGGGCACCTACCGCTTGGAGGAGCCCGACCAGCTTCACTACGCCCTGGGCCGGTTGGAGCAGCTCGTGTTCAAGCCCGTCGACGGCTCCGGCGGCCATGGCCTGGTGATCGGGCCGGCAGCCGAGGACGAGGAGCTGGCTCTCACCCGCGAGGCCCTTCTGGCCAACTCCCGCGGCTGGGTGGCCCAGGAGGTGGTGCAGCTGTCGACCTCACCCACCCACGTGGGCACTGGCCTTCAGCCCCGCCATGTGGACCTGCGCCCATTTGCCGTGAACGACGGCGAGCGGGTGTGGGTGGTGCCCGGTGGCCTCACCAGGGTGGCCCTTCCCCACGGAAGCCTGGTCGTCAACTCCAGCCAGGGCGGTGGCTCCAAGGACACCTGGGTCCTCGCCCCTACCGGCTCCAGGTCCCCCCGGCCCGCCGAGCAGGTGCGCGTCCACGTGGCCGACCGTCCGCCGTCCCCTCCTCCTGACCCGGGGCCCGCCAGCCAGGCCGAGCAACAACAGCAGTGGAACAACAATTGCCCAGGTGGGGTGACAGGGCCGTGCTGAGCAGGATCGCCGAGTCGCTGTACTGGGTGGGGCGCTACGTGGAGCGGGCCGAGGACACCGCTCGCATCCTCGACGTCCACATCCACCACCTCCTGGAAGACGCCTCCGTGGAGGAGGACATGGCCTGCCGGGCCCTGCTCGGCGTCATGGGCGTCACGTCCGCGCCCGAACCCGTCGACACCAACCGGGTCACCGAGCTGCTGGCCTTCGACGCCTCCCACGGCACCTCCATCAGGGGTGCGCTGATGGCCGCGAGGGAGAACGCTCGCGGCGCCCAGGAGTCCCTGTCGTCCGAGCTCTGGGAGTGCCTGAACGGCACCTACAACTCCCTGCCGTCCCAGGTGGACAGGGCCATCAGGGTGGGCCCGCACGCCTTCTTCCGCTTCGTGAAGGAGCGCAGCGCCATGATCCTCGGGCTCACGGAGACCACCATGAGCCGCGACGACGGTTGGCGCTTCGTGGTCCTCGGTCGCAGCCTGGAACGGGTCGACATGACCACACGGCTCCTCATGGCCTGCTTCGGCGATCCGTGCGGGCCTTCCGAGTGGGTCACCACCCTGCGCTCCTGCGGCGCCCACGAAGCCTACCTGCGCACCTACCGCCGTCCGGCCAGCGCATCAACGGTGGCCGAGTTCCTGTTGCTGGACCGCCTCTTCCCTCGCTCGGCCTTCCACGCCCTCGGGGTGGCCGAGCAGTGCCTGGCCGCCCTGGAGCCGAGGGCAGGAAGGGCCGGGCTGGAGGGCAGGGCCAGGAACATCCTGGGGCGCGCTCGAACCCAGCTCGAGTTCCGCAGCATGGGCGAGCTGATCGCCGACCTACCCCGCCACCTGAACCAGCTCCAGGCCGCCTGCGCCGAGGCCGGTGAGGCCGTGGCCCAACGGTTCTTCCACCAGACCAAGTCCATCGAATGGAAGCTGGAGGAGGCGGTGCGGCACACATGACGTGGCGCATCGGGATCGAGCACCGCACCGTCCACCGCTACCGGAGGGAGGTGCGCTCGTCGTACAACGAGGCCCGCATGACCCCGCTCACCACCGACCGGCAACGGGTCCTCGAGGCCGCGGTGCGGGTCAGCCCCGCCGTGCGCCCGGTCCGCTACCACGACTACTGGGGGACGATCGTGGATGCCTTCGACGTCCACGTCCCTCATACCGAGCTCGCGGTCACGGCCACCTCGGTGGTGGAGACCTCTCCGGCCGCCAACGGTGCCTCCGACCTCAGTTGGGAGGAGCTGGGAAGCGCCGAGGTACGCGACCGCTTCGGCGAGCTGCTGGCGCCCACGGTCCGGGCCCCCATGTCGGACGAGATGATCGAGGTGGCCGAGAGCCTGGCCCGCGAGATCTCACCGCTGTACGCCAGCCGGGGCGCGGCCGAATGGGTTCGCGGCCGCCTGCGCTACGAGCGGGGCACCACCAGCGTCCGTACGTCGGCCACCGAGGCCCTCCAGATCGGCGCCGGGGTGTGCCAGGACTTCGTGCATCTCACGCTGGCCCTCCTGAGGTCCATGGGAGTCCCGGCGCGCTACACGTCCGGGTACCTCCATCCCGAGCCCTCGGCCGACGTGGGCGGTAGCCACCGGGGCCAGAGCCACGCCTGGGTGGAGGCATGGGCCGGACGCTGGGTCCCCTTCGATCCAACGAACGGGTCGGACGTGGGCGAGCGACACGTGGTGGTGGCCCGGGGCCGCGACTACACCGACGTCTCGCCGCTCAAGGGCATCTTCCACGGCGGGCCGGCCGCGGGGCTGGACGTGACGGTGGACCTCACCCGGTTGGGGTAGGACTGCGGGAGAGCTCCGTTGGCAGGTCCACCATCGACTTCGCTCCGGGCCATGATGCAGGCATGACGGAGCTGGGGCTGCGCAACGACGTGTACCGGCGACCACTGGCCACGGCCCTGGAACGCCTGGGCCTGGCGGAAGGATGGCGGTGCGTGGACGTGGGAGCCGGCGGGGGTGACGTCACCGTCGCCCTGGCCGAGATGGTGGGACGCGACGGGCGGGTCTACGCCGTGGACTGCGACCCGGCCACCCGCGACGAGGTGGCCCGTGCCGCCGCCCCCCACGCCCAGGTCATCGCCCTCACCCAGGCCGGCGAGGACCTCCTGCTTCCCGAACCCGTGGACCTGGCCTTCTGCCGCTTCCTGCTCATGCACGTGTACGAGCCGGTGGTGGTGCTGCGGCGCATGGGCCAGGTCGTCGGTCCCGGTGGTTGGGTGGTGACCCAGGAGCCCATCACCTCCGCAGGGCGCATAGGCGGCGAGCCGCTGTCGATGCCAGACGCTCGCCACCCAGACGTAGGGGCTCTGCTGCCCGCCCTCGTGACTCGGGCCAGCCTCGAGATCGTGGATGCCTGGGCCGAGGCCCCGGCCGGCGTGGGCCCTGGTCCCGTGCGGGACTACCTGGCTGCCCTCACCGAGGTGGAACCCGGCGACGACCCGGTGGTGCTCCCTCCTCTGGTCACGGTCGTGGCTCGCCGGCCCTAGGCCGGCCCGGTACCGGCGCCCGACATCAGGTCGTCGACGCGCTCCGGCGGCGGAGCGGCGGCAGCGTCGGTGGAGCCTGTCGCCGAGGTGGCAGTTCGGCCAGGAGCTCAGCGGTCGCCTCGGCCACCCTTCGGACGGCCCGCTCGAAGGCAGGGCCGGTGCGGGGCGACGGCGCCTGCACGCCGCTGACCTTGCGGGCGTACTGCCGAGCCGCTGCTTCGATCTCCTCGGTCGTGGCCTCGGGCTGAAGCCCTCGCAGGGTGGTGATGTTCCGGCACACGCCGGTGAGGTTAACGGCGTCGACGGTAAGGTCGCTCGCGTCGCCACTCGCGGCTGTAGCTTCACCTCGGTGGAGGCAGAGCGCACCCTCACCAGGGGTGAGCTGAACCGGGCGCTGCTGGCGCGCCAGCTGCTTCTCGAGCGTGCCCGCACCCCGCTTCCCCGGGCCCTCGAGCAGGTCGCCGGCCTCCAGGCCCAGTACGCGCCGTCGATGTACATCGGTCTCTGGTCCAGACTCGAGAACTTCGAGCGCGAGGAGCTGACGCGAGCCCTCGAGCAGCGGACGGTGGTCCAGGGAACGCTCATGCGGCTGACCATCCATCTCGTATCCGCTCACGACTACTGGCCCTTCGTCGCCGCCATCGGGGATGCTCGTCGCAGGCTGTGGCTTCGCACCCGGTCCGAGCGCCTCGACCAGGAGGACCTGGAAGCCGCCGCTCTGGAGCTGCGCGCCCGGCTCGTCCGCGGCCCGCTCCGGCGCAAGGAGATCGACGAGATCATCGGCAAGGCTCGGGCCAACGGAGTCGGCCTGTGGCTCGACCTCGTCCGTGTGCCGCCCTCGGGCACGTGGGAGCAGCGCCGGGCCGACTTGTACGCCGCAGCCGAGAACTGGCTCGGTGCGGCCGAGATGACGAAGGAGGAGGGCCTCGAGCACCTCGTTGGCCGCTACCTCGGCGGGTTCGGTCCCCATCCCCGACCCTGACACCCCGGCGCCGGTGCGCTTCCTCCCGGTGTGGGATGCGACGCTCCTCGTCCATGCCCGGAGAACCGGGATCCTGCCGGAGGAGTACCGCCCGCTGGTGTTCAACACCAAGACCCCTCACTCGGTCAACACGTTCCTGGTGGACGGCGCCGTGGCCGGTACCTGGAGGTACCAGAGGGGAGAGGTGGGGATGGAGCCGTTCACGAAGCTCGATATAGCGACTTGGCGCGCCCTGCAGGAGGAGGCTCAAGGGCTCGCCGCTCTGCACTACTGAACCAGGCCGTCAGCCCGTGCTGCAGCTCAGCCGCCTCACACAGCAGGTAGGTCAGCTCCTTGCGGTTCTCGACGACGATGCGTGCCTCGCTCACGACCGCGGACGATACGGCCCTCTGGGCGGATCCCTCTGGCGGCGAGCGACGTGCTAGGAAAGCCGGATGCTCATGTTCCGCTCGGAGCCATGGCGCTCCCCCACCTCGTCCCACCGGTGAGGCCCCGCCAGGGGCCGCCCGGTCGGGGCGGCGGAGGTGTAGTCGGCAGAGTCCTCGTCGTGGCCCTGACCCTGGCTCTGCTGGCGGGGGCATGTGGCAGCGAGGAGCCGGGGCAGACGAGCCGGGAGCCGGCACGCGGGGCTCCGGAGACGCTGCGGGTCGGGCTGATCCCCAACATCGCCCCCGAAGAGCAGCGGGCAAGGTACGAGCCCTTCGCCCGCTACCTGCAGGACCGCCTCGGCGTGAAGGTGGAGCTGTTCGTGGCCACCAACTACGCCGGCACGGTACGGGCCCTCGAAGCCGGGAAGCTGGACCTGGCCTACCTGGGCGGGCTCACCTACGTCCAGGCCCGTGAGCGCACCGACGTCGAGCCGCTGGTCACAGAGGTCGACCAGGAGACCGGCGAGCGCGAGTACCTGAGCCAGATCGTCACCAAGGCCGACTCTGGCGTCACCAGGCTGGAGGACCTCGCGGGCAAGGACTTCGCCTTCGGGGACCCGAGCTCCACCTCGGGATCGCTCTATCCCCGCGCCATGCTCGTGGACGCCAAGTTCACCTGCTCGGCCACCACTCTGGAGTCGTGCCCACCCCTGAACCGGGTGCTCTACACCGGTGGCCATGACGCTGCCGCTCAGGCCGTGGCCAAGGGCCAGGTGGCCGCGGCCGGCCTCGAGGCTCGCATCCTGCACCGCCTCCAGAAGGAGGGGAAGGTCCCGGGCGACCTGAAGGTCCTGGCCGAGCGAAAGGTGATGGGCTACCCCTGGGTCTCTCCCGGCTCCCTCGACGAGAACTTCCGCCGCCGGTTGGCGGAGGCGTTCGAGGACATCCGGGACCCGGCCCTGCTCGACCTGCTGAGGGCCAGGGCCTACGCGCCCGTGACCGCCGAGGACTACGAGGAAGTCGATCAGCTGGGCCGCAAGCTGGGCCTGCTGAACACGGGCTGAGCGATGCAGATCGTCCTCGCGGACGTCACCAAGCGCTACCGGGCGGGAGAGGACCCGGCCGTGGCGGGCGTCAGCCTGAGCGCCGGGACCGGCGAGAGGGTGTCGGTCATCGGGCCCTCGGGAGCGGGGAAGACCACCCTCTTCCGTCTTCTCACCCGCAGCCTGGCGCCCGACTCGGGCAGCGTGCGGGTGGGAGGGGCCGAGCTCGGCCAATTGAGCCAGAGGGAGCTGCGCCGGCTCCGCCGGCGCATGGGCGTCATACACCAGCGAGGTGACCTGGTGCCCGTGTCCAACGCCCTCACCAACGTGGCCGCCGGGGCCATCGGAGGGACGGGCACGGCGGCGCTGCGGTTGTCGCTGCGTGGCCCGTCGGCCGACATCGCCCGTCGGGCCTTCGAGGCCCTCGAGGAGGTCGAGATCGCCTCTCTGGCCTACGCCCGCGTGGAGGAGCTCTCAGGCGGGCAGCGCCAGCGGGTTGCCGTCGCCCGGCTCCTGGTGCAGCGCCCCGAGCTGATCATGGCCGACGAGCCCACCGCTTCGGTCGACCCCCGCTCGGCAGGGATCGTGCTGGGCGCCCTCGAGCGCCTGGCCGCCGCAGGGGCCACGCTCGTGCTCGCCACCCACGACCTGTCCATCGCCCGGCGCCACCATCGTGTCCTCGCCCTCCACAGGGGTCGGCTGGCCTTCACCGGCCCCCCCGAGGAGCTCGTCCCCGAGGTCGTGGAGCGGGTCTACGCCGCCGAGATCCCTGCCGGGCCGGCGCTCGGCGGTCATCCCGTCCGCTCTCGGGGATGCCGGTGAGCGCCCTCGACAGCTCCACCTCCCAGACGGCGCCGGCCCTCGTGCCCGCGGACGGCGGCCCGTCGCCTCGTGGCCGCTTCATGGGACGCCGCTCGGTGGGGCGCAGGCTCGGATGGGGCGCGCTGTTGGCGGCCCTGCTGGTATGGAGCATGCGGGGTGCGGGCGTGTCGCCCGGGACCCTGACCGGGGCCGAGGCCCGGCGTCAGACCGCCGACTTCCTGTCCGACTTCCTGCGCCCGGAGCTCAGCGCCGCCTACCTGGGCGAGGTGGGCAGGGCCGCCCTCGAGACTCTCCACATCTCCATCACCGGCCTGGTGATCGGGGTGGCCATCGGAGCGCCGCTCTGCCTCCTCGCCGCCTCCAACCTGTCGTCGGGGGCGGGCTCGGCGCTGCCCGCCTGGCGGCGTGCCCTGCGCTTCGGGCCTTACTGGGCGGCTCGGGGGACGCTCAACGTCCTCCGGGCCATCCCCGAGCTGGTCTGGGCCCTGATCTTCATCACCGCGGTGGGGCTCGGGCCCTTCGCCGGCGCCATGGCCATCGGCCTCCACGCCGGCGGGCTGCTGGGCAAGCTCTGGGCCGAACAGCTCGAGGCCGTGGACCCGGCCCCGGTGGAGGCCGTGCGGCTCCTCGGGCTGGGCCGGCTGGGCGTGGCCTCGCTGGCGGTGGTGCCCCAGGCCCGCCGCAACCTCATCTCCCTCGGGATGTACCAGTGGGAGTGCAACGTGCGGGCCGCCACCATCGTGGGCTTCGTGGGGGCGGGCGGGATCGGCCAGCAGGTGGACGTGTCCATCCGCCTCTTCCGCTACTCGGAGACCTCCACCCTCATCCTGACCATCCTCCTCATGGTCTTCGCCGCCGACGGCCTGTCCACCCTGGTCCGCCGGGCCATGCGCTGACGCCGGCGGCGCGAGCCGTCCCACCGACCGGCGATCCGTCGTGCTACCGCAGCAGCGGCGAGAGGGGCCTCGGAGCCGATGTAGGGGTGGGGTCGGGAAGCGCCGTCGGGGGCGGTGTGGGGTCGGGAAGCGCCGGCGGGGGCGGCCCGGGCGGGGCCTCGCCGGGGGCCGGCTCGCTGAACGGTACGGGCGCCCTCGGCCCGCCGAACACGTAGACGGGCGTGCCCGAGGGCACGGTGTCGAAGAACCACGCCGACGCGAACATGGGGATGCGGACGCATCCGTGCGAGGCCGGCTGAGCGGGGACCGACGGAGAGCCGTGGATGGCGATGCCCCCGTTGAAGTACAGCGGGTTGTACAGCTGGCCCAAGCGGCTGACACGGAGACCACGGATCTTCTGCCCCACCCGGAAGGAGCCGCCCGGAGTGACCGCGTTGGCGCAATCCCCCTGCACGCAGTACCTACGACCGGTGCCCGTCGAGACGGGCAGGATCCGGGGGAGGCCCCCGTCCTTCCACAAGAACAGCACCTGGCGCCTGAGGTCGATCTCCACCCGGGTGGGGCCACCACCCGGAAGCAGGGCCGCCGGCGAGCGCCCACGGGAGACGGCCGCCAGCACGTCGGGGGTGGCCCGGCTGGTGCGAGCCATCCCGTTCACCTTCTGGAAGGCCAGCACCGCATGGCCGGTGGCGGAGTCGAACACGTCGTCGACCCGGCCCGGGTCATAGCCCAGCTGGCTCAGGCGCTGCTCCATGGCCCGCACCTCGGCTCCCCTGGCTCCGGGTCCGAGGCCGGCCAGGGTGGTGGTCGTCCGTGGTGGGGCGGTGGTGGTGGTGGCCGGCGCCGTGGTGGTGGTGGCTTCCAGGGTGGTGGAGGTGGAGGACGGCGGGGAGGACCCCGCCGACTGGCGATCCCCCCCACCGGAACAGGCGGCCAAGCCCACCACGAGGACGGCCAGCGCCAGACGGAGCCTGAGGGCGCCCATCCCCCGATTCTGACCCACCCCGCCGACCACCGCTTGCATCCCTGGCCGGTCCCCGTCACCGCAGTGGCCAAGGCGCGGGCACGAGCGGCGTCAGCGCTCGACGGTGAGGTCGCGCAGGTAGAACCAGTAGGTGCGCTTGCGGCAGACACCCCAGAGCTTCCAGAGGTCCCGGAGCATGCGCCAGCTGCGCCGGTAGCCCTCGACGGGCCCGAACTTGGCGCGCTTGGTGCGGTGGGTGACGCCTCGCATCACCCGCGCCGTGATGGGCATGCGGCCCTCGGTGACGACCTCGTTGATGAAGATCTCGATCAGGTAGCCCTTGCGCTTATCGGGGGGCACGGCCTCGAAGACCCACCGGGGAACGATGCGCTCCCCCGAGGTCGGGGGAAACCGCAGCACGAGCCAGTTCCAGATGCCGTAGTCGAAGATGGCGAACGACAAGACGGCCCGCCCGTCCAGGAAAGGGCGGCAGATGTCGTCGAAGTGCCGGCTGGTCACGCCCAGGAGATCGGCGTCGGCGAACAGCACCGCGTCGGCGTCGGAGGCGTTCACGCCGGCCTCCATGGCCAGGGCCTTGGAGCCCTCCCCCTCGTCCTCTCGCCGGATGACCTTGGCGCCGGCGGCCGCAGCCAGCTCCCCGCTGCCGTCGCTCGAGCCGTCGTCGACCACGATGACCTCGCGCACGTAGGCGCAACCCCGACACGCGGCCACCACCTCGGCCACGGTGGGAGCTTCGTTGCGGGCCGGTACCACGGCGTCGATGACGATGGCCGTGCCGGCCTTCACGTCGCACCCACGGTGACCGGAGCCTAACGGCGATGGCCGGTCACAGATGGGCCCGGAAGAAGTCCCGCACCCGCTCCTCCACGTAGACGCGGTCCTCGGCCTTCCTCGGGAGGTGGCGCTCCTCGGGGAGCATGAGCAGCTCGAAGCGCTTGCGGGCCCGCACCAGGGCGCTCACCAGCCGGGCCGTGTGACGGAAGTGCACGTTCTCGTCGAGGAGGCCGTGGACGAGCAGCAGCTCGCCGGCCATGTCATCCACGTGGCTCATCACGCTGCTGCGCACGTAGCCCTCCGGGTTGGACGCCGGCGTGGCCATGTAGCGCTCGGCGTAGTGGGTGTCGTAGCCGTCCCAATGGGTCACGGGGGCGCCCGCGACCGCGGCCGCGAAGACCCCTGGCGCCCGAGCCAGGCACATGGCCGCCAGGTAGCCGCCGTAGCTCCACCCGTAGATCCCGATGCGGTCGGGGTCGGCCAGGCCCTGATCGACCAGCCAGGACACGCCGTCCACCTGGTCCTTCACCTCCACGTTGCCCAGGTCGTGGCGGATGGCGGCCTCGAAGTCGAGGCCGCGTCCAGCGCTGCCGCGGTTGTCGAGCACGAACACGACGTAGCCCAGGCTGCGGAGGTGCTGGGCGCGCATGTCGGCGGTCGCCAGCCAGCTGTCGGTGGCCCGCTGAACGTGGGGGCCCCCGTAGACGCTCACGATGGCGGGGTACGGCGCCGTCCCGGAGGAGGGGCGGTGGACCATCCCGTGCAGCACCGCGCCGTCCCGGGTCGTCAACGACACCTGCTCGGGGGGTGTCAGGCCCAGGCGCTCCACCCGCTCGTCGGGCTCGTCGTGGATGACGTGAACGACCTCCCCGTCGGAGAGCGAGCGCAGCGTGACCGTGGGCTGGCGGCGCGCCGCGCTGTGGACGTCGACGAAGCGCCGGCACCGGTGGTCGAGCACGACGTGGTGCACGCCGGCGTCGAGGCTCACCCGCCGGGGCTCGCCGCCGGCCAGGGGGACGGAGTACAGGTGACGCTCCCTGGGCCCGTCCAGGGTGGCGGAGAAGTAGACGAGACCGGCCTCCTCGTCAACGCCGTCCAGGCTGTCCACCATCCACGGCCCGACCGTCAGGGGCCGCACCACCGCCCCTCCGCCGTCGCACAGGTACAGGTGCCGGAAGCCGGTGCGCTCCGAGCCCCACACGAAGCCGCCCTCCGCCTCCCGGGTCCGCTCCAGGGGGTGGAACAGGTCGTGGAGGTTGAGCCACACGTCGCTGGTCTCGGCCAGCAGCTCCTCGCGGCGCCCGCTCTCGGGGTCGAAGCGCAGGAGGTCCAGCCGGGCCTGGCGGCGATCCTCGACCTGGGCCACGACGGTTCCGTCCGGCATCCATCGCACCCGGGCCAGGTACCAGTCCCAGGCCGCGTCGAGGTCGGGGCCGACGCTCAGGTCCAACCAGCGTGCCTCGCCGCCGGCGGTGGCCACCACGCCCAGGCGGACCCGGGCGTTGGCGGCGCCCGCGAAGGGATAGCGGTGGTCCTCGTAGGCGCCCTCGCCCACCTCGTCCGAGCCCTGGTGCACGATGCGGTAGGCGGGGATGTGGGTCTCGTCAACCTCGGTGAAGGCCAGCCAGGCGCCGTCACGCGACCACCAGTAGCCCGACGACCGGTCCATCTCCTCCTGGGCCACGAACTCGGCCAGGCCGTGGGTGCGCCCCGTGCCCCGGGCCCCGTGTGTCAGCTGGCGGGGCGGACCTCCCTCCGCCGACGTCACGTGGACCTCGCCGTCCCGCACGAAGGCCACCATGGCGCCGTCCGGTGACAGGCTCGGGTCCAGCACCGGCCCGTCGTCGTCGCCCACCACCTTGCGCACTCGACCGCCAGCCTGCTCCTGCACGTACACGCCGTCCTGGAGGGGCATGAGGAGACGCCCGGCGTGACGGGCCCACTCATAGCGGGTGATGCCGAGGCCCAGCTCTCGCCGGCGCTCTCGCCGCAGAGCCTCCTCCAGCGGTATTCCCTCCTCGTCCACGGCCTGTTCGGGGGAGGGAGCCGCGAGCAGCCCGCGCTCGCCGGTGGCCACCTCGAGGAAGTAGAGCTGGCGCACCAGCCCACCACCAGCGTCGTGGAGGAAGGTCACCATGTCGTCGTCGGGACTGAAGGCGAACTTCACCGGTACCGCCATGCCCGGCGCAGGGAGCCGCGCCACCTCCTCCACGGGGATGGAGGCCGGCCGCACTACCCGATCGGTCGCAACAGCTCGGGGACGGTGGAGCAGTCACCATGGCCAGGGGCCTGGCCGGCAGAGAGCAGGCCGTCCGGACGGGCGACCCGGTCGACCAGGGCCAGGGACACGGCCTCCTCGGGGCAGTGCCACGGCTCCTCGGGGGTCTGGTCCAGGCGGGCCAGCAGCGCCTCCCAGAGCCGGGCGGGCAGCACCCTGCCCACTCCCGCGGTCACCCACACGGGTATGCCGGCACTGCGGGCCACGGCGGCGGCGGCGCGCGAGCCGGCGCCAGCCAGGAACCCGTCAGGGCCGACCGCCGTCGCCTCCAGGAGCACGAGGTCGGCCTCGCCCACCGCCGCCCCCAGACCGGCCTCGGGAACCAGGTCGGCCTCCACGCCCACGTTTCTCAGGTGTCGAGCCAGGCTGAGGCCCACGCCGGCGCAGTCAGCCACCAGCACCTCCAGGTCACCCCGTCGCCGGAGGGCCTCGGACACCTGCTCGGGCCATCCCAGCACCACCACCGTGATGTCGTCGGGCAGAACGGACCCGAGAACCTGTGGGGTGGGGTCCACCCGGATGGCCTCGCCGGACCGGAGGGCCTCGGCCCCCGGCTCGGGCGCGGTGTGACCGGCCGACGCGGGGTCGGGAACCACCGCGCCGGGGTCGAGGCCGACCAGGGCCTCCGCCGCCTCACGCACGAGGAGGGAAGGCCCCGCCCCCCGGGCCCGGGCCACGGAGCGCAACCGCTCGATGGCGTGCACCATTCGGACGCTAGCGACTGCTGGGCTCGGGCGTGACCGGTGGGCATGGGCGGCTGAAGCGGCGACCAGCCACCAGCTTGGCTACCGTCTGGCCGCCGTGGTCACCAACCCTGCCCCTGACCTGCGTCTGGCCCCTGTGGGCGGAGCTGACCGCACCCTCCGCCAGTGGCTCACCAGCTTCGACCTCGTCTTCGTGGCCGTGGATCCCTTGGCCCGGGAGAGCCGGTGGATCCTGCCCACGGCCGAGCGGGTCCTGACCAACTTCTACGAAGCGGACTGCCGGGTGGCCTGGCTGGTGGCCGGTGACCCCGATGAGTGCCGGGAGTTCCTGGGGGAGCAGGGCCAGCGCCTGCTGGCGTTCTCCGACCCCGAGCGCAGCGCCATCGCCGCCTTCGGCCTCGAGCGCCTCCCGGCCCTCGTCCATGTGGGGGCCGACGGCGCCGTGGTGGGAGCCGCCGAGGGGTGGCAGCCGTCGGAGTGGCGAGCGGTGGTCAACCGGTTGGCCAAGGACATGGCGTGGATCCCCCCCACGGTCCCCGAGGCTTCCGACCCGGGCCCGTTCGAGGGCTCCCCTGCCCGGCGCTGATCCCGCCTACGCGCTCAGGGACGGCGGTCCTTCAAGTCTTGCCGGCTCTGCCCCGCGCCGAGGCGATGACGTCGAGGGCTCGGTCCAGCTCCTCGCCGGTCATCAGGCCCCGTTCGAGGACCACCTCGCGGATGGAGCGCCCGGTCCTCGCGGCCTCCTTCACCACCTCTGCCGCCGTCTCGTAGCCGAGGTGGGGGTTGAGGGCGGTGGCGATGGACGGTGACGACTCGGCGTAGCGCCGGCATCGCTCCACGTCGGCCTCGATGCCGTCCACGCAGCGGTCGGCCAGGAGGCGGCAGGCCGAAGCGAGGAGGCGGATGGACTCGAGCAGGTTGCGGGCCATCACCGGCATCATCACGTTGAGCTCGAAGTTGCCGGCCGCACCGCCGATGGCGACGGCGGCGTCGTTGCCGACCACCTGGGCAACCACCTGGCACACCGCCTCGGGGATGACGGGGTTCACCTTGCCGGGCATGATCGACGAGCCGGGCTGGAGGTCGGGAAGGTGGATCTCGGCCAACCCGGCGTTGGGCCCGCTGGCCATCCACCGCAGGTCGTTGGCCGTCTTGTACAGCGACACGGCCACGGTGCGGAGCACCCCGCTGGCCTCGACCAGCGCATCCCGGCCGCCCTGGGCCTCGAAGTGGTCACCGGCCTCGGCCAGAGGCAGCTCCAACGTCGCCGCCAGGCGCCTGATCACGCCGGGGGCGAAGCCCTCGGGGGCGTTGAGACCGGTACCCACCGCGGTACCGCCCAGCGGCAGCTCGCCGATGCGCGGCAGTGCCGCCTGCAGCCGCTCCACACCCAGCTCCATGGCGCGGGCGTAGCCGCCGAGCTCCTGACCCAGGGTCACCGGCGTGGCGTCCATGAGGTGGGTGCGTCCCGCCTTGACCACCGTCTCGAACCGGCGCTGCTTGCGTCGCAATGCCCGAGACAGGTGCTGGAGGGCAGGGATCAGCTCGGCGCTGACACCCAGGGCGGCAGCGAGGTGGATGGCCGAGGGGAACACGTCGTTGGAGGACTGCGAGGCGTTCACGTGGTCGTTGGGGTGCACGCTCCTGCCCAGACGCTCCGACGCCAGGTGGGCGATGACCTCGTTGGCGTTCATGTTGGACGACGTTCCCGAGCCCGTCTGGTAGACGTCGACCGGGAACTGGTCGTCGAGGCGGCCTTGGGCCACCTCTGTGGCGGCGGCGTGGATGGCCTCGGCCGTGGGCCCGTCCAGCACCCCCAGGCTGGCGTTCTCCAGCGCGGCGGCGGCCTTGATCCGCCCCAGGGCGGCGACCAGGACCGGCTCCAGGCGCAGGCCGGAGATGGGGAAGTTCTCTATCGAACGTTGTGTCTGGGCCCCCCACCTGGCCGCGGCGGGGACCCGCATCTCCCCCATGGAGTCACGCTCGACGCGGTAGTCGGTCATCGGTGCGCACCGTAGCGCCACGCCCGCCCGGCGCCGGCGGCCGTCCGCTCCTCGCTCCAACCGTTACCCTGGGAGCGAGCTCACGCCCCGCTCACGCCGGACTCCGCGTATGCGTCTCACTTCCCTCCTCCGAAAAGCTCCGGCTGCCGCCGTGTCCCTGACCCTCCTGGCCGCGGCCGGCGCAACGACGAACGTCTCCGCCGACCCGGTGGCTGACAAGCGAGCCGAAGCCGTTCAGATCGCCGAGGCGCTGGACCAGCAGGGCCAGAAGGTGAGCATGATGGCCGAGGAGCTGGACCAGGCCCGCCTGGGCGCCGACGAGGTGGCGGCCAGGGTCAGGTCGGCCGAGGAGCGTATGCGGGAGACCGACCGGCGGGTGGGCCAGGCGCGGGCTCGCCTCCGGGGCCACGCCGTGGCCTCCTACGTGGAGGGCGGCGAGCTGCCCGCCATGCAGGCCATGGTGGGTGGCTCCAGCGACGACCTGGCCGTGCGCTCGGTCTACGTCAGGGAGGTGGCCGGTGGTCACCAGGCCACCCTGGAGGAGCTCCGGGCCGCCCGCGAGGATCTCGGCCACGAGCGGGCGAGGCTCTCGGTGGCCCAGCGCTCGGCCAAGGAGGCGCTCGACCGGGTCGAGGCCCACCAGCGGGCCGCCGAGGAGGCGGCAGGAGCGCAGGAGTCCACGCTGCGTCGGCTCCAGGGTGAGCTGGGCACGCTGGTTGCGGCCGAGGCCCAGCGCCGGGCCACCGAGGAGGCTTCCCGGGCCCAGGCCGAGCTGGCCGCCCGCCAGGCCAGAGACGCGACCGCGGTGGCGGCCTCCCCGGCGCCGGGCCGAGCTGCCTCCGGCCGGGCTGCCTCCCGCCAACCGGCGCCGGTGCTCGACCTGGCGCCGGCTCCCGGCGCCAGGACCAACCCCCCGCCCGCCGGTGCGGCCACGGCCGTGGCCGAGGCCAAGCGCCAGCTGGGCAAGCCCTATCGCTGGGGAGCGGCGGGACCCGACAGCTTCGACTGCTCCGGGCTCACCATGTGGGCATGGCGAGCGGGCGGGAGGTCGCTCCCCCACTCGTCACGGGCGCAGTTCGCCGCCACCAGTCGCATCCCGCTGTCCCAGATCCAGCCCGGCGACCTCGTCTTCTACGGCAGTCCCATTCACCATATGGGTATCTACGTGGGCGGCGGCACCATGGTGGAGGCATCCCAGACCGGCACCCCCGTCCGTTACGCGTCGATCTACCGTCGGGACATGGCTGGCGTCGGACGCGTGGGTTAGCACTCCTTGCCGGCGAGGGTCCGCGCTCCCGAGCTCTCCGGCCACGGCGGCTGGATCGGCGTGGAGCGATCCCTCAGCCTGAAGGCGCTCCGGGGCAAGGTCGTGCTCCTGCACTTCTGGACGTACTCCTGCGTCAACTGTCTGCGGGTGCTCCAGGAGCTACGGCGCCTCGAGCGTCGCTTCTCCGAGGAGCTGGTGGTGGTGGGCGTGCACTCGCCCAAGTTCCCCCGGGAGGCGGACCACGAGGCGGTTGTCCGAGCCGTGGCTCGCCACCGCATCGCCCATCCGGTGCTCGACGACCCCGAGCTCAGCACGTCGAGCCGCTACGGGGTGCGGGCGTGGCCCAGCCTGGTCCTGGTGGACCCGAGGGGCTACGTGGCCGCTGCCGTGGCCGGCGAGGGTCACGGGCGGGAGATGGGACGGGTCATCGACGAGGTGGTTGCCGAGCACCGGGCCAGGGGAACATTGGTCGCCGGCGAGCCGCTCGACGTGGCACGGGTGACGCCTCCCGACGGCATCCTGTCGTTCCCGGGCAAGGTGGCGGTGTCAACCGACGGTGAACGGCTGGCCATCGCCGACACCGCCCACGACCGGGTGCTGGTGTGCTCGGCCGACGGGTTGGTGCTCGAGGCCCACACCGGCCTGGCTCAGCCTCAGGGCGTGCGCTTCGACGGTGACGTGGTGGTGGTGTGCGACACCGGTGCCGACCGGGTGGTGCGCACTGACGGGGTGGTGGTGGCCGACGGCGTGGCCTCGCCATGGGACCTGGTGGCGGACGCCGACGGCTCGCTGATCGTGACCGAGGCGGGCAGGCACAGGTTGGTGCGGGTGCGGCCCGGTGAGCAGCGGTTCCTGGTGGCGGCGGGAACCGGACAGGAGGGCATGGAGGACGGTCCCGCCCCCCAGGCGCTCCTGGCTCAACCGTCCGGTGTGGCCCGTGTCCACGAGGGCATCGCCTTTGCCGACGCCGAAGGCAGCGCCCTGCGGGTCCTCGAGAGAGCCGGGGAGGTGGTGACGCTGATCGGACAGGGTCTCTACGACTGGGGCCGCGAGGACGGCCCGCCCCAGCGGGCCCGCCTCCAGCATCCCCTGGGCGTGGCCGCGTCTTCGGACGGGCGGCGCGTCTACGTGGCCGACACGTTCAACTCCCGGCTGCGTACGTGGGACGGCCGGTCCCTGCGTACCGTGGCCGTGGACGCCCTGGAGGAACCTGGAGGCCTGGACGTGCTTCCCGACGGGCGGCTCGTGGTGGCCGACACCAACCACCACCGCGTCGTGATCGTGGACCCCGACTCAGGCCAGGTGGCGCCCCTCGAGCTCGACGAGTCGTGGGTGATGAGCACCCCAGGCTCTCCGGTGGTCGCCGACGCGGGGCGACCTGTGGGCGTGGCCGTGAGCGTCGAGCTGGTCGACGAGGAGCTCGACCAGTCCGATGGGGACGCCGTGCACATCGACGTGACGGCCCGTCCTGCGTCGCTGCTGGGGGGGAGCGGCTCCTGGTCGATGACGTCGGCCGAAGGGGAGCTGGAGCTTCGGGCCGGCGACCCGGGCGTGGGTCTGGTCCTGGTGGAGGTGACGGCCAACACCCGCAAGGAGGACCGCCACGCCGTGCGAGTGCACCGCACTCGCCACCGCCTGGAGGTCCGTTGACGCCCCAGCCAACCGCCAGCGACGCCAGCGACGCCAGCGAGAAGGCGCCGGTCAGCTCCGGGCGCCGGGCGTGCTCTCGCGTTCCTCGAGCGCGATCGCCGCTCGCAGCTCATCGACCTGTCGCGGCTCGACCTCTGTCTTCTCCAGGAACTCGGCGAGCGCTTCCAGCACTCCGTTGAGCTTGCGCTGAACAGCCTGGTCGCTTCGCCGCTGCTCGTTCTCGAGCAGCGCCACCATGAGCAGGGTGATCAGGACGGCGGCGGTGTTGATGGCGTTGACCCACTCGGTCGAGAAACCGCGGATGACGCCGTACGCCATCCATAGCACCACCACGAGAAAGGTGACCACGAAGAACGGGCCGTGCGAGATGATGCCGGTCGCCCTGTCGGCGAAGTGGTCGAACCAGGAACGCTCCGGTCCGACATCGCTCGCTCGGGGGATGAGGTTCTCGTGCTCACTCAACGTCTGTGCGCCTACCTTCGCTCGTCATCTGCGGCGCGCAGGATACAGGTGGCGCCCGGGATGAATCACATTCCGAGCTGCAGCTGCCTGACACTGGCGCCCGTTCCGGCCGACCGTGGCCGGGGACCGGAGAGCCGCCGTGCCTCGTCCGCGGGCTGGGTGCCGGGCGACGAGACGGAGTGACCCCGAGCCTGCGCCGCCAGTTGGCGGACGAGGGCGGAGACGGCTTCCTGCTGCTCGGGGGGCAGGTAGGCCCGCCGATAGCGCTTCTCGTACTCGCCCACCAGCTCGGGCCGGTTGGCCTCCAGCCAGCTCAGGAAGTGCTCCCTCACGCCGGGGCGCAGGTGCAGGGAGATGGCCGAGATGGAAACCGCTCCCGCCTCCACACAGGCGCCGACGACGGCCTCCAGCTGGTCGGGCCGGTCGGAGATGCCCGGGAGCACGGGCGCCACCAGCACCCCGCAAGGGATCCCCGCTCGGTTGAGGCGGGCCACGGCGTCCACCCGCCGGCGGGGATGGGGCGTGCCCGGCTCGGTGGCCTTCCAGACCTCCTCGTCCAGGGTGCCGATGGAGAAGTTGGCCCGGACCTCGGTGCGTTCTGCGGCGGCCATGAGCACGTCGAGGTCGCGGAGGATCAAGGTGGACTTGGTGAGGATCGAGAACGGGTTGGCGGCCTCGCCCAGCACGCCGACGATCCCTCGGGTCAGGTGGTACTTGCCCTCGCAACGCTGGTAGGGGTCGGTGTTGGTGCCCATGGCGATGTGCGCGCCTGGCCACCTCGGCGCCGCCAGCTCGGCCCGGAGGCGCTCGACGGCATTGACCTTCACCACCAGCTTGGTGTCGAAGTCCTCCCCGAGGCCGAGGCCCAGGTACTCGTGCGTGGGCCGGGCGAAGCAGTACACGCATGCATGGCTGCATCCCCTGTAGGGATTGACGGTGTAGCGGAACGGCACCCGCGAGGCCCGAGGCACCTCGTTGATGATCCGCCGGGCGTTGACGTGGAGGAACTCGAGGCCCCGGTACTCCCCTCCGCCCACGTGGCGCTCGACCAACTCCTCGTCGGCGAAGAGCGAGGTCTGGCCCCGGTCGTCGTCGGCCAGCCTCCAGCGCAGCTCTCCCATCGGCGCGAGGTTATCGAACGCGTGTTCGTAGGGCCACCGCGCTGCGACCCGCGCTAGAACCTCTACCGGTGTCGAGCTCGGCTTACGTGGCGGTGGTCGGGGCCGGGGAGGCGTCGCCTGCCGCCGAGAGCGAAGCGGAGACCGTGGGCCGCCTCCTCGCCGAGCGCGGGGCTGTGGTGGTGTGCGGCGGGCTCGGCGGCGTGATGGCCGCCGCCTGCAGGGGGGCCAAGAGCGCGGGAGGCACCACCGTTGGGATCCTGCCCGGCAGCGACCGCAGCGAGGCCAATCCGTGGGTGGACGTGGCCGTGCCCACGGGTATGGGCGAGGCCCGCAACGCCGTCGTGGTGCGCACGGTCGACGCCGTGGTGGCCGTGGCCGGCGGCTACGGGACGCTGTCCGAGATGGCCCTGGCCCTCCGCCTCGGCCGTCCAGTGGTCACCCTCGGCGGCTGGGAAATCGACGGCGTGCAGCTGGCGCGGGACCCGTCCGACGCCGTGCACAGGGCTCTCGACGGCCTGAGCTGACCGGGCGGGGAATCTACACGGGGCGCGACGCCGTCGTGCCCGTGACCGGTTGCAGCGGGAAGGTGGCCCAGAACGTGCTGCCCTGGCCCGGGCGGCTGCTCACTCCGACGGTGCCGCCCTGGAGATCGGCCAGCCGGCGAGCGATCCACAGTCCTAGGCCGGCGCCCGGGACGCCATCAGCCACGCTCTGGGCTGTGCGGTGGAACTGCTCGAAGATGCGGCTCTGCTCGTCGGGCGGGATGCCGGGGCCATGGTCGCTCACGTCGAAGCGGATGGAACCGCCCTCCAGACGGACCGTCACCGCCACCACATCACCGCTGGGCGAGTGCTTCACGGCGTTGTTCACGATGTTGTCCAGCAGCTCCCGCACCAGCCGGCGATCGCCCCAGAAAGGGGACGAGAAGCCGTCCTCCACCGTCACCTCCACCCGGACGTCCTCCCGCAGACGGCCGAGATCCTCCCCCAGCTCGGCGGCGAGCTGGTTGACGTCGATGAGCCCCATCTCTTGGACCGGGGTGCCGCCAGCCGGCGTGTGCTCCTCGAGCAGAGAACCCTCGGTCAGGGCCTCGATGCGCTCGAGGGCCCGCTCCACAACCTCCAAGGGGCCGTTGCGGTCGTGGTCACCGAGGTCGTCATTCTGGGAGCGGATGGTGGCGAGGGCATCCTGGGCCACGGTGAGCGGTGTGCGGATGTTGCGCAGGGCCACGTCGATCAGCACCCTCCTCGTCTCCCGGACGTGCTCCTGGGCCTCGCGTGCCGTGACCAGCGACAGCGTGATGGCGGCGTGAGCGGCCAGCTCGCTGACCAGGGCCTCGTCGATGGCGTCGAAGGGCATCCGCTCCGGCCGGTTGGCGACGACCAGCTCTCCCGCCACCCGTTCCCCCAGAAGGATGGGCACCGCCAGCAGAGCGGCGATGGGGGGATGCTCCACCGGGATTCCGACACCGGAAGGGTGCCCCCGGATGTCGTCGATGCGGACCGCGGACGCGCTCCGGATGGACGCGGCCAGGAGGCCGACAGCGCGTGGCAGGCGCTCGGGGAACAGTTCCCTGGGTGCGTTGTACACGAAGTTGGTGACCTCGTCCTGGCTTCCTTCCCGCAACAGGAGGAGAGCGCTGAAGTCGGCCCGGGGCAACTCCTTGGCCGCGTCCACGATGCGCACCAGGAGGACGTCGAGCGAGCTCTCCCCCAGCAGCTCCCGGGCGAAGACGTTGAGGTGCTGGAGGCCGGCCATGTGACGCTGCTCGGTCGTGGCGTCGTGGAGGACGACGACAGTGAGCGACGCCTCGCCCGTGGTGAGGGGCCACGCACGGGCGTCGAGAATGCGCTCGCTCCCGCCGGTGGTCTCCAGGCGGGCGCTACCGGTGCCCAGGTCGACAAGCTCCCAGAACTGCTTGGTGGCGTTCCCGAACGCCGGCTGGACGTCGGCGCCTTCTGCTGTGGCCTGGGCGGCGGTCACGCCCATCAAGGCCTCGGCCCCCGGGTTCCACGCCAGCACCCGCCTCGGCTCGCAGATCAGGACGGCCTCGGTGATCTCCCAGAACAGCTCTCCGAGGGACCCCCGAGCGACTCTGAAGCTCTCGGGGCCCGCCACCCGGCGAGTGTACCGGGACGGCCCAAAACGCCATCTGCGGCCGCGCCCGGTATGTGCCCGGGGTGGGATTCGAACCCACACGGCCCTTGCGGGCCAGAGGGGTTTAAGCCCTCAGCGTCTGACCAATTCCGCCACCCGGGCCAGTACGACAACCTATCCCGGGTCCCCACCGGACCCACACCGGCGCGGTCCTCAATTGACCCAGTCCCGGAGGTAGTCGTCCCGGCGCTCGGCCCACTCCTCAGCGGTGATGGCGTAGCGGAGGTGGTCCTCCCAGCGACCGTTGATCTCGAGGTAGCGAACAGCCGTCCCCTCGTCACGCAACCCCAGCTTCTCGACCACGCGGCGGCTGGACGTGTTGCGGGGCACCACGGCCACCTGGAGACGGTGCAACCCGGCTTCCTCGAAGCCGAAGCGGAACGTCACCACCACCGCTTCTGGGGTGTAGCCGTGACCGGCAACGGCCCGGTCGATCCAGTAGCCCACGTAGGCGTTCTGGAATGCCCCTCGCTGCACGTTGTTGAGGTTCACCTCTCCCGCGAAGTGTCCCTGCACGAACACGCCGAAGCCGTAGCCCGTGCCCATCTGGCGCTCCCGGTCCCGAGCTCCGCAGCGAGCGGCGAAGGCTCGGGCGTCCTCCACCACGTCGGGCTGGCTAGGAGCGGGTCGGGGCTCCCACCTGGTGAGCCACTCACCACCGCGTCGGCGCACCTCCCGCCACTCCTCGAAGTCGTCGGGACCCAGTGGGCGCAGTAACACCCGACGGCCGACGAGCTCGGTGGACAGCGAGCGCAACACGCCCGCAGACTAGGACCAGGTCGACGCCGGACGCGACGACGGTCCGTTGTCCACTACGCGGGTGAAGCGAGCTGGCCGAGCACCAGGCCGTCGAGGATGTCGGCTTCGGAGACCAGGCACTCCTCGAAGCCGAAGTGGCGCATGACCGCGACCAGGATGGCTGCCCCGCCCACGATGATGTCGGCTCGCGCCTCCTCCAGCCCCGGGTTGTGGACGCGGTCGGCTCTGGCCTCGGTGGCCAGAGTGCGGAAGACGTCCTCGGCCCCGGCACGGGTCAGCACGAAGTGGTGGACCCGCTCGGGGTCGTAGTCGCAGAGGCCGAGCTCCACGGCGGCAACCGTGGTCACGGTGCCGGCCAGCCCCACCAGCCGCCTGGCCTCCTTGGCGGCCGGGGCCTCGCGCTCCACGTCGTCGAGGTGAGCGTGCACCACCGAGATGGCCTGGGACAGCTCCTCGGGCTCGGGAGGGTCGGCCCGGAGGAACTTCTCGGTCACGCGCACACATCCCATGTCCACGGAGACCACCTTCTCCGGCTCCTCGGTGCCCACTACGAACTCGGTGGAGCCGCCACCGATGTCGACGACCAGGTACGGGCCTCGAGCAGGGTCGAGCCCTGCCGTCGCTCCCAGGAACGAGAGCCGTCCCTCCTCGTCCCCGCTCAGCAGCTCGGGCCTGGCGCCGACGGCGGCCTCGGCGGCATCGAGGAACTCGTCGCGGTTGGTGGCGTCACGCGCCGCCGAGGTGGCTGTGACCCGTACCTTTTCCACGCCGTGGCGATCCATCACCCCTCGGTACTCGCGCAACACCTCCACCGTGCGCTCCATGGCCTCGGGGTCGATCCGGCGACTGGCGTCCACCCCCTGACCGAGGCGCGTGATACGCGCCAGACGCTCGACGCCGGGCGGGCTCCCCCCGTCGCTCACCAACAGGCGGGTGGAGTTGGTCCCGCAGTCGACGGCCGCCACCTTCATGTCCCGCTCTTCAGTTGCTCGTCCACCCACCGCCCCACCGGATCGTCCCCGCCGGCGAGGAACCAGGCGTAGTGGGCATGGAGGCACTTGACGCCCCGGCGGGTGCCGCCCACGCCACCTGCAGGACGGGGCCCGACGTGGCCGGCGGGAAGGTCGGCGTCTCGTTCCTCGGCGTAGCGAGCGTGGGCGGCCGTCAGCTCCGAGGGCGAGACGTGGGTCTGGGCCGCCCGAACCCCGGCCATCGCCTCCAGGCGGGACACCTGCCTGCGCAGCTCCCCTCCCACCAGCCAGTACAGCGTGGGCATCGGCGTGCCGTCGTACAGCAGAGGCGAGGAGCGGATCACCACAGGGTCTCCCCGGTCGTCGCGCACGACGACCTCGTAGGGCCCCCGCGGGTCGCGGCCGAGCAGCTCGGCCACCCTCTGCGGGTCCGTGGGATCGCTCGGCGTGCTGATCGTGGATCAAGCTAGTTCCTCGCCGAGGGTGCCCGGCGCGGTTGGGGACGCCATGGCCAGTCCCATCTACGGTGGGCGCCGTGGACGCCGCCGAGCTCCGACCCCTCCGGATCGGGGAGATCCTCGACGTAGCCATCAAGATCTACCGTTCTCACTTCGCCACCCTCGTCAAGGCCGTGGCACTGGTGGTGGGCCCGGTGCAGGTCCTGGTGGCCGCCGTGCAGGCGTCGGCCCCCGACACACCCTTCGCCACCTTGCCGGCGCCGGAGCCGACCACACCGCCCGAGCTCGAGCTCGACCAGCTCTGGGGTTACCTGGCCGCCCTCCTGGTGGTCAGCGTCCTCGGGGCCGTGGCCTCGCAACTGGCCACGGCGGCCAGCCTCAAGGCCGTGAGCGGCGCCTACATGGGCGAGCAGCCTCAGTGGCGGGAGTCGCTCCGCTTCGCCTTCGGTCGCTTGTGGCCGCTGGCGTGGCTCGCTCTCCTCACCAGCGTGCTCCTCTTCGTCGCCACCTTGGCGTGCGTGGTCCCGGGGATCTACCTCTACGGCGCCTGGGCCGTGGTGGTGCCCGTCCTGCTCCTCGAGGACGTCCGGGGCCGAAGAGCCCTCAAGCGCTCGAGGAACCTGGTGCGGGACCGGTGGTGGCCCACCTTCGGAGCCATCTTCCTCGGTGCCGTCCTGGTCTTCGCGGTGCAGGCTGCCTTTGGCTCCATCCTCGGAGCCGCCTTCTTCGCCGGCGCCGACAACGAGATCGTGCTTCTCGTCGCCCAGGCCATCATCGGGACTCTGAGCGGCATCCTGACCACACCGTTCTCGGCTGCCCTGGTGGCGGTCGTGTACTTCGACCTGAGGGTGCGCAAGGAGGGCCTCGACCTCGAGCTGCTGGCGCAGCGGGTGGGCGTCGAGCCGCCGCCGAGCGGCGCCCGACCGGCATTGCTGCCACCGCCCCCTCAGTCCTGGCCGGGCTCTTCGCCTCCTCCGTCAGGTTGGTCACCACCGCCTCCGTCGGGTTGGTCACCAGCCTCGCGACCGCCGGGCGATCCCCCGCCTGACGTGCCCCGTGACTGATCCCGGCCAACAATCCACGAACGCCGGGCACTCGTACCGCCTCCTCGCCGTGCTCATCCTCGTGCCGGTGGTCGTGATGACCGACCGGCCCCGGGCCGCCACCGCCGAAGAGATGACCAGACAGGAGCTGGCGTCACTGGCCCGGAGGGCCGCCGGCGATCCCGCCGCCCTGGAGAGGCTACGGCGGGTGGATGCCGTGGACGGGCGCCGGGTGGACCTCAGGCGGGCTCTCGACGCCCCGGGGCCGGAGGCGGCCGAGCGGGCCCGAACCCTGGCCGAGGACTCGGGCGCCCCCGCCGCTCCCACGGTGGAGCCGGCCGTCGGCGACGACGCTCGGGACATCCTGAGCGAAGGCCGCTTCCGCCCTCAGCGCTCCCCCCGCCCCTTCGCCGGCGCGCTGCGCCGCATCGGAGGCTGGCTGAGGCCCGTCGGGCGGCCTATCGGTGGCCTGGTCGAGACCCTCGGGGGCGCCCGCACCATGATCCCGGTCCTGGCCGCGGTCGTGGTTCTGCTGGCGGCCGCGGCGTGTGTGCGCGTGGCCCGCCGGCGCACCGCCACCAACCTCGCGGCCGGGCTCTCGGCCCGCAGGCCCACGCCGGTCGAGCCCGGCGAGCTGGAACGACAGGCCGACGCAGCCGAGCGGGGAAACGATCTCGAACGAGCCCTGCGCCTGCGCTTCGAGGCCGGCCTGCTTCGTCTCCACGACGCCCGCCGGCTGCGTCTACGGGCGTCCACCACCACCGGGGAGGTGCTGCGAGCGGTACCCTCCCCCGAGCTGGGGAAGCTGGCCACGACCCTGGAGGAGGTCGTGTACGGCGGGCGGCGGGCGCAAGCCCCCGACATCGAGGCCGCCCGCACGGGGTGGGAGCGGGTGCTCGAGGAGACCCGGCGGTGATGACCGAACCCGGCCGCGGACCGGGTCCAGCCGAGCGCTGGCGGGCCCTCGGCCCTGGCCGGAGAGCGGTGGTGGCGGGGGTGGGGCTCGTCGTCATCCTCAACGTGACCCTGGCCGCCGTCCGCTGGGTTACGGGGGGAGCGGGCCCGGGTGGGGAGCCGTCCTCCTCCTATGCCACGGCCCCCGACGGCGCAGCGGCCTACGCCGACCTGCTGGCCCGCCAAGGCCATCCGGTCCAACGCCTCCGGACGGACCTGGCCCGGGCCCGCCTCGACCCGCGAAGCACGCTCGTGGTGCTCGACCCCCGCCAGGTGGACGATTCCGAATCGGCAGCCCTCGAACGCTTCGTGGGCGACGGCGGCCGGCTGGTGGTGGCCGGGCGGCAGTCGGCCCCGCCGCTGCGTCAGCTCCTCACCGAGGGGCCGGTGTGGTCGCCCGCCGGAGTGGACGTGGCCACACCGCTGGCGCCCGCTCCCGAGCTGGGCGCGGTCGGCTCGATCCGAGCGGCGGGCGAGGGTTCGTGGAGCAGCGTGGGCTCGGCGCTGCCCGTCCTCGCCGGCAGGGAGCAGGTAGTGGCCGCGGTGGCGACGGTGGGCAAGGGCAAGGTGGTCCTCGTGGCCGATGCCAGCGTCTTCCAGAACCGCTTCCTCGGTGAGGCCGACAACGCAGCCTTCGTCGTGGCCGCAACCGGAGCCCGTGGCCGGCCCGTCAGCTTCGCCGAGGCCGCCCACGGCTACGGCCAGCGCCAGGGGCTGGGCGCCCTGCCCTCGCGCTGGCGGTGGGCCCTCGGCGGCGTGGTGGTGGCCACCCTGGTGTGGATGTGGTCGCGGGGAAAGCGGTTCGGGCCCCCCGAAGAGACCTCGCGCTCCCTGCCGCCGCCCCGGCGCGCCTACGTGGACGCGGTAGCCGCCTCCGTCGCCCGCGCCCGCCAGCCCGATGCCGGCGTCGAGCCGCTCCGCAGGGCGGCCAGAGCTCGGCTGGCCCAGCGTGCCGGTCTGTCCTCGGGAGCCAGCGACGCCGAGCTGACCGAAGCGGCCCGCGGCCTGGGTGGCGATGCGGAGGAGGTGGCGCGCCTTCTGGCGCCCATCACCCGCTCCGACGACCTCATGGCCGCCGGCCGGGCCGCCTCCTGGGTGCTGGAGAAGGGCTCGTGAGGGACCCGCAGGCAGGCGCGGCCGGCTCCGGCACTCTGCGCCAGCTGAACCACCAGGTCCACGCCGAGGTGTCCAAGGCCGTCGTGGGCCAGGACCACGTGCTCGAGCTCCTCCTGGCCGCCTTCGCCGTCGGAGGCCACGTACTGCTCGAGGGCGTCCCCGGCGTGGCCAAGACGTTGCTGGCCAACGCCACCGCCCGGGCCCTCGGGGTGGCCTTCCGCAGGGTGCAGTTCACCCCCGACCTGCTGCCGTCGGACATCACCGGGACCATGACCCTCCAGGGTCGCCAGCTGAGCTTCCGGCCCGGACCGGTGTTCACCAACGTGCTCCTGGCCGACGAGGTCAACCGCACGCCACCGAAGACCCAAGCGGCCCTGCTCGAGGCCATGCAGGAGCGCCAGGTCACCGTGGAGGGCGAGGCCCGTCCGCTGCCCGACCCCTTCCTCGTGGTGGCCACCCAGAACCCCATCGAGTACGAGGGCACCTACCCCCTGCCCGAGGCGCAGCTCGACCGCTTCCTGGCCAAGGTCGACGTGGGCTACCCCACCGAGGCCGACGAGGTGGCCCTGCTCCGCCTCTCCCACCGAGGGGTCATGTCCGCCACGCTGGAGGACGTGAGGCCCGTGGCCGGGACCGCCCACCTGGTGGCGGCCCGGAGGGAGGTCGACGCCGTCACGGTCACCGAGGAGGTGGCCGCCTACGTGGCCGCCGTGGTCCGCCGCACCCGGGAGCTGCCCAGTGTGACGCTCGGGGCCAGTCCCCGGGCGGCCGTGCACCTGCAGGCGGCGGCCAAGGCCGCTGCCGCCCTGGCTGGACGGAGATTCGTCACCCCGGACGACATCGTTCGCATGGCCCCCGCCGTGCTGCGTCACCGGCTCCTGCTCCGGCCCGAGGCCGAGCTCGAGCGCTACCGGCCGGACGACGCCGTGGCCGCGGCCATCGGGGCCGTGGCCGTCCCCCGTTGAGCCCGACGTCTCGCACCGCCTGGGCCCTCGCCGCCTGCGCTCTGGCCGTCCTCGTCGTCCCTCCCGCCCTGGCGCTGTTGGCGGGCCTGGCCGTGGTGACCGCAGCCGTGATCGACGCCCGCTTCGCCCACCGGCCGCCTGTGGTGGGCAGGCAGATGTCCACCACGCTGTCGAGAGGCGTGGCCACCAACCTCGAGGTGGACGCCGAGGCGCCCGCTTCCAGCAGGGTGTCCCTCCGCCAACCCCTCACCCCCGACCTCGACATCCGGCCTACGGAGGGCGAGGGCCGCCTCGAGGCCACGCTCGTCCCCCGCCGCCGCGGCCGGCACAGCCTGCCCTTCCCCACCACCCGTCTGGTGGGCCCGCTCGGGCTCGGGCGCTGTGATCACTCCGAGGGCCAGGCGGCCGACGTCCTCGTCTACCCCGACCTGCCCGCGGCCAGGGCCCTGGCTCTCGCCGTGCGCACCGGCCGCTTCCGGGACCCGGGAAGGCGCAGCCGCGGCCCGCTCGGCCTCGGCACCGACTTCGAGTCGATCCGGGAGTACACGCCGGACGACGACATCCGCCAGGTCAACTGGTTGGCCACGGCCCGCCTCGACCGTCCCATGAGCAACCAGTACCGCGTCGAGCAGGACCGCGAGATCATGTGTGTGGTCGACGCCGGCCGGCTGATGGCCGCCCCCCTGGGAACCACCATGACCCGGCTCGACGCCGCCCTCGACGCCGCCGTCGCCGTGGCCCTGGTGGCCGACGAGGTGGGCGACCGCTGCGGCGCGCTGGCGTTCGACCACGAGGTCCGCCGCCACCTCCGGCCCCGGCGGCGCGGTGGCCCCGCCGTGGTCCGCGCCCTCTTCGAGCTCGAGCCAACCGGCACCGACAGCGACTACGAACTGGCCTTCCGCACCGTGGGCGGCACCAAGCGGGCCCTGGTGCTGGTGCTCACCGACCTCCTGGAAGAAGCCGCGGCCGGGCCGTTGGTGGAGGCCGTCCCCGTGCTTGCTCGCAAGCATGTCGTGGTGGTGGCCAGTGCCACCGACCCCGACCTCCAGGCAGCCGTCGCCGCTCGGCCGGAACGAGCCCTCGACGTGTACACCGCCGCCGTCGCCGTGGACGTGTTGGAGGCACGCGCTCGCGTCGCCCACCTCTTGAGCCGGGCGGGCGCCGAGGTGGTGGAGGCAGATCCGAAGAGGCTGGGCGCGGCGTGCGTGGGCGCCTACCTCAAGATGAAGGTTCGAGGCCGCCTGTAGGCGACTGGTGCCGGCCCCGCCACAGCACCAGCGTCCAGTAGACCAGAGCGAGGAGGACGCCGAGCCCGAGGGCGTGACCCGTCTCCAGCCCCGCCGGCGTCACCAGGCCCTCCACCAGGCCGGCGAGGATGAACCACGGCACCGTTCCCAGGACGGTCTCCACGGCGCGACGAGCCTCGGTGACCACCGCATCCCTGCGGCTGCGGTGGCCGGGTTCGACGATGGCCCAGCCCAGCCGCAGACCGGCGGCGCCGGCCACGATGATGCAGGACAGCTCCAGCACCCCGTGGGGCGCCACCAGTTGTAGGACCGCAGGCCCGTTGCCCGAGCTGGAGGCCAATCCCCCGAACGCCCCGAGGATCATGCCGTTGTAGGCGAGCAGTGCCGCCGTCCCCAGACCGAGAGCCATCCCACCGGCGAAGGCGAGGAAGGACACCCGGATGTTGTTGGTGAAGATGGCGCTCGAGAAGGCGGCGCCGGCGCCGGGCGGCAGATCGAGGCCCCCCTCGGCACGGGGCTCGGTGACCAGGCGGAGCGCAGGGGGGACCAGCCCCGCAGCCGAGCCGGGGTCGTTGGCCGCCCACACGAAGCTGAGCCCACCCGCGCCGAGGAACACGGCGGTGGCCACCAGCAGCAGAGCCGGCCGCTCCTTCACCCGCCGCCAGTACCCGGTGGCGAAGAATCCCAGGAGCGACTCACGGCGGGCCTCGGTGTCGTACACCAGGTTGCGGGCCCGCCCCACGAGGTCCTCCAGGGCCGGGACGGCCGGGTCTAGCGGGAAGCGCCGGCGTGCCAGGGCCAGGTCGGCTGCGGCCTTTCGGTACAGCTCCCCCATGCGGCGCACGCCAGCAGCTCCCAGGCGCTCGGGCCGCCGTCTGGTGTCGTTCACCATGGACTCCAGCTCTGCCCAGTGCGGCTGCCGGTCTCGAAGGAATCGCTCTAGGTTCATGCTCGTGCGCTACGAGGATCGCATCTCCATCGCCACCCCGGAAGGCGTCGACCTCGACCTGACCCTGGCCGGGATCGGTTCCCGGTTCGTGGCCGCGCTGATAGACGCCTGCTTCCAGGGTGCGGTTCTCGCCGCGCTGGCCATTCTCGCCGGCGTGGTGTCGGCTGGAGGCGACGGCTTCGAGGAGCTCGGGGGAGGGCTGGCGGCGGGCATCGCTCTGGCGCTGTTGATGGTGGGCTTCTTCCTGGTGTTCGTCGGTTATCCCGTGGCCTTCGAGACCTGGGCGTCGGGGCGGACGCCGGGCAAGCGGTGGACGGGACTCCGGGTTGTGCGGGTGGGTGGCGCTCCCGTGAGCTTCGTCCCGAGCGCGGTGCGGAACCTTCTCCGGCTGGTGGACTTCCTTCCCTCTGCCTACGGCGTGGGCATCGTCACCATGCTCGCCAACGGGCGCAACCAGCGTCTCGGTGACCTGGCCGCCGGCACCCTGGTGGTTCGCGAGCGACGCGGCCCTCGCCCGAGCCTCCAGGCCGGTCCGAGCGCGGCCGAGCCGGCCACGGCGTGGGGACCGGTCCCTTCTCAGTGGGTGGCGTGGGACCTGAGCGCGGTCAGCGCCGAGGAGCTGGGCACCGTCCGACGGTTCCTGGAACGCCGGCCCCATCTCACGCCGGAGGCCCGCAGCCGACTGGCACTGGAGCTGGCTACCCGCCTGCGGGCCAAGGTGACCGGCCCACCCGACGACCTCCACCCAGAGGTGTTCCTGGCCGACCTGGCGGCAGCCAAGTCGGCACGAGGCTGAGCCCAGCCCTCGGAGGACCGCCGGGAGGCGTCTACGCTGACCCCATGGAGGCGCAGGTCCTCGACGCCCGACCGCTGCGCTGGATGGGGGGCGCCATGCTGGCCGCCGGTGTGCTGCTGCCGGCGCTGCCCGGCAGCCCGGGCCTGCCCTGCCCCCTGCGTACCCTCACCGGCATCCCCTGCCCTCTCTGCGGCATGACCACCAGCGTGAAGGAGACCATGCGGCTCCGCCTGTGGGATGCACTGGCGGCCAATCCGGGGGGCGTCCTCCTCGTGGTGGCCGTCGTCGTGTTGCTGATCGCCCGGCCCTCCCGCCTCTCCCTGCCTCCCGCCTGGGTCATCGTGGCCGGTGTGGCCTTCCTGTGGGCGTGGGAGCTGCAGCGCTTCTCCATACTCTGAGGCCGGGTCCCTCCGCGTACCGAATCGGTAGGTGATACCGGGCCGGTTCATGCCGCCTCTCGGAGGCAGGCCCGAACCTGGGTGACGATCTCGGTCGAGCGGTCACGGACGTCCTCCCAGGTGACCCGCAACACCTTCCAACCGGCGGTCACCGCCTCGCGGTCCCGCGCCCGGTCACGAATGAAGTCGGCATCACGCGTGTGCCAGCGGCGGCCGTCAGCTTCCAGGATCAGGCGTTGGTCCGGCCACGCGAAGTCCACCCGTTGCCGACCGGCGGTCCGCCACGGGGCGGCGAACTGGCACACCGGAGCGGGAACGTCACCACGACGGAGCAGGAGCTGCATCTCGTGTTCGAGCCGCCCGGTGGGGATGCCTTCACCCGCGGCCCGCTCGGCCAGAAGACGACGGGCGGCAGCCGTACCGCGAAGACCTCGGCGCCCGGCCCTCTCGAGACAGCGGCTCAGTTCCGTGTGGGTGAGGAGCCGGGCGGCGACAGCTTCGTCGTAAACCTCGAGCAGGCGATGAAAGTGGACGCCGGCGGCGACATCCAAGATGGTCCGCGCCGGCCTGGTCACCGGTATTCCCTCTCGGCTGCCACAGTCCGCGGCAGGAAGCTCGACGGCGCTGTGAACCCGAGCCAGCCGGGTACTCGACACCCGGCCACGGCGGACAACGATCTCGGGACATCCCCGGCGGAACCCGGCAAAGCCGTGCAACGCCGCTGCAGCCCGGTGGGAGACTACTGCCGGTGGGCCGGCAGCGAGAACGGCCGCCATCAGCGAGCGGTGCCAGCTTGCGGGCGCCGCCCGTAGCGCGTAGGTCCCCGGCTCCAACGTCAGCCAGGCGCCGGCCGCGATGCGGCGCCCGACGACCCGATCGGTGGCGCCCACCCGCAGGGCCTGCGCTCGCGAGAACGCCCCGTACTGGGACAGAGCCAGGCGCGCCACCCGCTCGTCAACGTCTCGCGCCGTCACGATCATGAGTGTGCCCGCGCCCTGTGACACTCGCCCTACTGGTCCGGGACCGCCGACCGAAACGGTGGGTGGATCAGGACCAGAAGGTGACGCGGTCCCAGAGGTCGGCCCAGAAGCCGCCGGACGCCGGCCGGCCGGGCTCCTCGTCCCGATCGGGGGCCGGGGCACCTGGCGGGGGGAGGATGGCGAAGGCCTCCTCGCCGGGACGAACGAGGTTGTACTGCTCACGGGCCAGCCGCTCGATCTCGGCGTCGGTGTTGAGCCGTGCCACCCTCCCGCTCAGCTCCGCGTTCTGGCGCGAGAGGACGGCCAGGCGCCGCTCGGTGTTGCTCAGGTCCCGCCGCTGTGACAGGTAGGTGTGAGTGGGCAACACGGCGACGAGCAACACGCCCACCAGGATGACCGACGCCACCAGCGGCCAGGCCCGTCTCATGGCTGGGGGCACCTCACTGCTGGGCCGTCCTCCGGCCCGCCAGGGCCACCGGGCCCCAGTAGGCCGCCCCCTCGCCGAGGTCCTCCTCGATGCGAAGGAGCTGGTTGTACTTGGCCACGCGGTCGGTGCGGGCCGGTGCGCCGGTCTTGATCTGGCCGCAGTTGGCAGCCACGGCCAGGTCGGCGATGGTGACGTCCTCCGTCTCCCCCGACCGGTGTGACATCACGCTCGTGTAGCCGAAGCGGGTGGCCAGCCCCATGGTGTCGAGGGTCTCGGTGAGCGACCCGATCTGGTTGACCTTGATGAGGATGGAGTTGGCCACCCCCGACCTGATGCCATGCTCGAGACGGTCGACGTTGGTGACGAACAGGTCGTCCCCCACCAGCTGGACGCGGTCTACGAGGGCCTTGGTCAGCGTGCCCCAGCCCTCCCAGTCCTCTTCGGCCATCCCGTCCTCGACGGACACGATGGGGTAGCGGTCACACAGCTCCACCCAGTAGCCCACGAGGTCCTCCGAGGACAGCGTGCGCCCCTCGCCCCCCAGGTTGTAGGCCCCGTCCCGGTACAGCTCGCTGGCTCCGGCGTCGATGGCGATGGTCATCTCTTCGCCCGGCACCCGCCCCGCCCGCTCGATGGCCTCCAACAGCAGCTTCACCGCGTCCTCGTTGCGCCCGAGATCGGGGGCGAACCCGCCCTCGTCCCCGACCGCGGTGGCCAGGCCCCGCTCCTGGAGGATGCGGTTGAGCACGTGGTACGTCTCGGTCCCCCACCGGAGGGCCTCCGAGAACGAGGCCGCCCCCACCGGCACCACCATGAACTCCTGCAGGTCGATGGTGTTGTAGGCGTGGACGCCTCCGTTGATGATGTTCAGCATGGGCACCGGGAGGACGTGGGCGTTGGCCCCGCCCACGTAGCGGTAGAGAGGCAGCTCGAGCTCGTCAGCGGCGGCCTTGGCCACGGCCAGGGAGACGCCGAGGATGGCGTTGGCCCCGAGGCGGGACTTGTTGTCCGTGCCGTCGAGGTCGATCAGGGCTCGGTCGACGCCCCGCTGGTCCAGGGCCTCCATGCCCCCGACGGCCTCGCCGATCTCCCCGTTGACGTTGGCAACGGCACGCTGCACGCCGGCGCCACTGAAGCGGTCGCCGCCGTCGCGCAGCTCGGTGGCCTCGAACGTGCCGGTGGACGCTCCCGAAGGGACGATGGCGCGCCCTTTGGCGCCCGACTCCAGGAAGACCTCGGCTTCGACCGTTGGGTTGCCTCGGGAGTCGAGCACCTCACGACCCGCGACGTGCTCGATACCGCTCATACGTGGCTGTGGCTCCTGTGGTTGATGTTGCAGAAGTTACAGCCCGTGGCCTCCGGGCACCAGGGTTGTGCTTCCCACCGGTGCGGCGCCGGCGCCGGTAGCTACCGCACCCGTCCCGAGAGCCAGGCCCCGGCGGCGGCCCCGGCGGCGGCGGCGGCGGCTGCGGGC
>JALZJC010000079.1 GCA_030859945.1 Actinomycetota bacterium
GCGGCGGCTGCGGGCAGGCTCCGCCGGGGCGTGAGCTGGCGGGCGCCGAGCAGGGATGTCAGAGCGTCGGCGGCGTCGACGGCAGCGGCCAACTGCACCCAGCGACGCGCCGGCGCGCCCTCGCGCAGGGCCAGGAGCGTGCCCAATCCCAGAGCCGCGTCCCGGGCGCCGAAGGCGCGGGCCAGCACCTTGGTCCCAGGCCGACGAGCCACCTCCCCGATCCAACCCCGAAGCGTGGCGGGCGCCACCATGAATCCCGCGCCCAACGCCACGCGCGCCGCTGCGTAGCACCGAACGGCCTGGCGGTCGTCCATCATCCCGTCCCCATGGCCACCTCGAGACGTTTGACCTCGTCCCACAGCTCGTCCAACCCGGCCAGACCCAGGGACGCCAGGTCGACTCCCCGCTCCCCGGCCAGACGCTCGACGGCCTCGAACCGGGCTCGGAACTTGGCCGTCGCAGCTCGCAGCGCCGCCTCCGGGTCGAGGTCGAGGTGGCGGGAGACGTTGACCACGGCGAAGAGCAGGTCGCCGAGCTCCTCCTCCGAGGGGCGGGCCCGCAGCTCGGCCAGCTCCTCGCTGATCTTGCCGGCTGCGTGCCCGAACGCAGTGCTTGTCGCCCCCTCCACCGAGTCCCAATCGAAACCCTCACTGGCCGCCCGGCGCTGGACCTTGTGGGCGTACAGCAGGGAGGGCAGCGCCGAGGGGACGCCGTCCATGATGCTGTGTCGTCCCTTCTCCTCCTTCTTGGCCCTCTCCCAGTTGGCCATCACGTCACCCGCGGAATGGGCCTCGGCGGCACCGAAGACGTGGGGGTGACGGTGCACGAGCTTGTCGTGCACGCCTCGAGCGACATCGGCCAGCGTGAACCATCCCTCCTCGGCGGCCAGCGTGGCGTGGAAGCACACCTGGAACAACAGGTCGCCGAGCTCCTCCTGCAGGTTGGCGGGGCCGTCCGGGCCGTCGAGGCCGTCGATGGCCTCCAGCGTCTCGTAGGTCTCCTCCAGGAGGTGCCGGGTGAGGCTGGCGTGCGTCTGCTCGCGGTCCCACGGGCAACGCTGACGCAGGACTCGGACCAGCTCGGTGAAGCGCACCAGCTCCCGTGCCACCGGGGTCTCCAGCGTGGAGACCCACAGCGACGTGAGGTGGTCGGGCTCCACGGCCCTGTCGAGCTCCTCCCAGGTCACCCCGAAGACGGCCTCGTCGGCCAGGCCCAGGCGCTGGAGGACGGTGACACGGGGGCCGTCCTCGACCGCCAGCTTGATGTCCGAGAGCACCCGGCGGGAGTCGCACTGCAGCACCAGCAGCGGCCCTCGCTCGCCGGCCGCCTCCTCGGCGAACCGCCGCCCGTCCACCAGCCGGGCACCGCCTGCCAACGGGTCACCGACATGGGCCCACGCCAGCTCGATGAACGACATGGCGGGCAGCACCTCCACGGCCACGGACGCCCTTCCCCTCAGCAGCTCCACGGTGCGCTCGGCGACGGAGGGAGACCCCGGGACCAGGTACAGCACCTCCCCGTGCTCCTCGGCCGCAGAGACCAGGAGCTCGACGATGCTCGGGTAGACGTCGTCCAGACTTCCCGCCCGCTCGTACACGGCGTCGAAGCTGGTGGCGCCGGGCAGAGCGGTTGCCGCCGGGTGGTGGGCGGTGCGGAGGTAGCGGTGAGGGATCCGCTCCACGGCGGCCATGGTGGCGGCTGTCATCAGCTCGGGCCCGGCCGGGCCCAGCCCGGCCACCACCACCCGCGGCGTCACTGCACCTGGCTAGGGAGCGACGTCCGGAGCCAGCGTGGTGGACGTGAGCTCCGTGGGGGGCTTGATGCCTATCTCGGGCCCCGATTGCACGAACTCGCCGTAGCGAGGATTGAGCGTGACCTTGGCCTTCATCATGGCGTCGTTCACGAAGCCCCGGAGACCTTCGGTCGACTGCTGCTCCAGCCGCTGGCGAATCTCGGGAGCGGCCTCCGGCAGGGACTTGGCCTTGCGTTCGGTGACCTGGAACAGCAGGAACCCAGGCGGAGTCTGGAGCGGTTCGCTGACCTGGCCGGGTTGGAGGCCGCCGACCGCGGCTCCGAACTCGCCCAGGCTGCTCCTGGGTATGCAACCGAGCTCGCCGCCCTTGGCCGCGCTGCCTCCATCTGCTCCCTGGTTGTCCTTGGACTCGGCCTTGGCGATGGCCGCGAAGTCGGCCCCAGCCGAGACGCGGCTCTTGATGCTGTCGGCCTGAGGGCGTTCGGTCACCAGGATGCCCCGCAGGCAGAAGGTCTCGAAGCTGGCCGCGTTGGCTTCGTAGAAGGCCTTGACGGCCGCGTCGTCCTTGGGGGTCTCGGTGAAGGACCGCTCCAGCACCGCGACCTCGGCCGTGGAACGCACCAGCTCCTCCCGGTAGCTCTCGGGGAAGGCACTCAGGATCTTGTCGTCGTTGTCGATGGAAGCGAGGATCTCGGCGCGGGCGTCCTCGAGGTCCTTGGGTGTGACCTCGAGCTTCTTCTTCCTCACCTCTTGGTGGATCAACTCGAAGGCGATGCGCCGTTCGAGGACTCTGGCCACGAACACCGTGCTCAGAGTGTCCCGGCCCGCCCCGCGGGCTTGCCCGGAACCCTGGTCGACCTGCTCGAGGTACGCCTTGTTGCCGAGTATGGCGTTGAGCTCGCGGTCGAGCTCGTTCTGGGTTATGCGCTGGCCGTTGACCTTGGCCGCGTACGAGGTGAGGGAGCCGCAACCGGCGACTAGGACCCCTGCGGCCACCGACAGCACGACCAGAGCGAGGCGCCTCTTCATGGAGTTCTTGGAGTTCTTGGAGTTCTTGCAGCTCGTGGCGTTCATGACGTCGCTGATGCTAAGGGATCGGAGACGCTCGCCGTGGTCGGCGCCGCCTCGGGGAACACTGCCTCGAGCAGTTCCCGTACCGAATCGACGGCCGCCATGCCCCTGGAGAGCCTTGGCTCGAGGGGGTGGACGATCTGCCCCGCCTCATGCTTGTACACCGCGTTGGGGTACAGACGCCGGAGGCGGATCGCCTGGCTGGCCCTGAGCGTCACGGGCGAGATGCGAGCCGTGTTGCGTGCCACCGCCACCTCCCGCACCCCCGACCGGGCACAGGCCGCCCGCAGGCGACCGACGGCCAGCAACGCCTCGGCGGTCGCCGGCGGCGGGCCGTAGCGGTCGAGCCATTCCCGCCGGACGTCTTCGACCTGGGCCTCGGTTGTGATGGTGGCCAGCCGGCGATAGGCCTCGAGGCGAAGGTCCTCCCGCTCCACGTACTCGGCAGGAAGGCTGGCGTCCACCGGGAGGTCGAGCTTGATCTCCGCTGGTGGGCGGAGCTCCTCGCCCTTGAGCTCGGCCACCGCCTCGCTCACCATCTGCACGTAGAGGTCATAGCCCACGGCGGCGATGTGCCCCGACTGGTCCGCGCCCAGCAGGTTTCCCGCCCCGCGGATCTGTAGGTCGCGCATGGCGATCTTGAAGCCCGACCCCAGCTCGGTGTGCTCGCCGATGGTGCGCAACCGCTCGTAGGCCTCCTCCGAGAGCGAGAGATGAGGAGGGAACAAGAGGTAGGCGTAGGCCCGCTGGCCGGCACGACCGACCCGACCCCGCAGCTGGTGGAGCTGGCCCAGGCCCAGGAGGTCGGCACGGTCCACCACCAGCGTATTGACCGTGGGCATGTCGATGCCCGACTCGATGATGGTGGTGCACAACAGGACGTCGTAGGCGCCGGCCCAGAAGTCCAGGACCACCGTCTCCAGGCTCCCCTCGTCCATCTGACCGTGGGCGACGGCCACACGGGCCTCGGGCACCAGCTCGCGCAGCGTGGCGGCCACGTGGTCGATGTCGGCCACGCGGTTGTGCACGAAGAACACCTGGCCCTCGCGCAGGAGCTCCCGGCGGATGGCCTCGGCGACGGCCCGCTCGTCGTACTCGCCGACGTAGGTGAGGATGGGCTGGCGTTCAGCCGGGGGGGTGTTGAGCAGGGTCAGGTCCCGTAGCCCAGTGAGGCTCATCTCCAGCGTGCGGGGGATGGGCGTGGCCGTGAGCGTGAGCACGTCGACGTCGGCGCGCAGCCTCTTGATGGCCTCCTTGTGGGTGACGCCGAAGCGGTGCTCCTCGTCCACCACCAGCAGGCCCAGGTCCTTGAAGGCCACGTCTCCGCTCAGGAGACGGTGGGTGCCGATCACCACATCGACCGACCCCTCCTTCAGGCCCTGGGCCACCTTCCGGGCCTGGGCCGGCGTGAGGAAGCGGGAGAGGACCTCCACCCGCACCGGGTAACCGGCAAAGCGGTCCGAGAAGGTGCTGAAGTGCTGTTGGGCCAGCAGTGTCGTCGGCACCAGCACGGCCGCCTGCTTGCCGTCCTGCACGGCCTTGAACACAGCGCGGATGGCCACCTCGGTCTTGCCGAAGCCGACGTCGCCGCACACCAGGCGGTCCATGGGAGCGGGCTGCTCCATGTCGGCCTTCACCTCGGTGATGGCCTTGGCCTGGTCCGGGGTCTCGGTGAAGGGAAACCCTTCCTCCAGCTCGCGCTGCCACGGCGTGTCACCGGCGAAGGTGTGACCGGGGCTCGTCACCCGCCGGCGGTACAGCACCACCAGCTCCTGGGCGATGTCCCGCACCGCGGCCCGCACCCGGGCCTTGGTCTTGCGCCAGTCGGAGCCCCCGAGCTTGTGCACGGTGGGCGACTCCCCGCCCGTGTACGGGCGGATGGCGTCGATCTGGTCGGAGGGAACGTAGAGCTTGTCCCCCCCGCGGTACTCGATCAGGAGGTAGTCGCGCCGTGCTGGACCTCCGATGGCGCGGGTGACCATCCCGCCGTACCGACCAACGCCGTGGTGGTGGTGCACGACGTGGTCGCCGACCTTGAGGTCGTCGAAGAAGGCCTCGCTCGGGGCTCGGCGCGGACGCGGGCGCCGGTGAGCACGCCGGCGGCCCGTGACGTCGCTCTCGGCCAGCACCGCCAGCTTCACCGACGGCAGGACGAAGCCCCGCTCCAGCGATCGGATCACCAGATGGGCACCGGGCGCCGTGAGGTCGCCCCCGGCCTCCACGACCACGCCTTCCTCCCTCAGGGCCTCTGACATGCGGCCCCCGCTGCCCCGGTCCTCGGCGCACACCACGACCCGGTACCCCTCGGACGCCAGCTCGGTCAGCCGCTTGGCCAGACGGCCCCCGTCGCCCACCGCCGGTTCCCAGCCATGGGCCTCGATGGCGGGCGACCGCGGCCCCTCGGGCACGGTGGTGAGGAACCACGACGGTGCCCGGGTGTGAGCCAGCAGGCGGTCGAAGGGCAGGTGGAGACGGGGGAAGGCGCGTTCACCTGCGCCCCAGGTGCCCGCCAGGGTGGCCGCCAGGGCCGCCTCCTCGTCGAGAAGCTCGGCGGCCCGGTCACGCATGCGGCGCGGCTCCACCAACAGAACCTGGGCCTCGGGCCCGATGAGGTCGGGGAGGACGTGCTCGCCCTCGGTGAGCCACGGCAGCCAGGACTCCATGCCGTCGAAGACCAGGCCCTCCGAGACCCGCTCCCACTGCTCCCGGCCCCACGGCTCGGCAGCCACCAGCCCGCCGGCTCTGCTGCGCACCTCCTCGGTGGGCAGCAGCTCTCGGCAAGGAAAGATGTCGGTGCTCTCGAGATCCTCGGTGGAGCGCTGATCGGCCACGGAGAAGCGGCTCAGGCGCTCGACGTCGTCTCCCCAGAGGTCGATGCGTACGGGCTCGTCCGCCGTCGAGGGGAAGACGTCGACGATGGAGCCACGAACCGCCACCTCGCCGCGATGCTCCACCTGGTACTCGCGCCGGTAACCGGACGCCACCAGCCGGCTCACCAACCCTTCCGAGTCGAGCTGCTGACCGGGGACCACCACCACCGGTTCCACGTCCTCGACATGAGGACCGAGCCGCTGGACCAGAGCCCGCACGGGCGCCACCAGGACCCGTGGCATGCGATCGGGGTTGCGCAGGCGCCACATCACCCGCAGCCGCTGGCCCATGGTCTCGATGCTCGGGCTGACGCGCTCGAAGGGCAGGGTCTCCCATGCCGGGAAGGTCTCCACCTCCGTGTCACCCAGGTAGGCCCGCAGGTCCTGGGCCAGATGGTCGGCGACAACGGCCGTGGGTGTGGCCACCACCACTGGGTGGCGCTCCAGGAGGCTCGCCATCCCGGCCACCACGAAGGCGCGGGCCGCCTCGGGCACGGCGACGGTGGCCGCGGCCCTTCCGGCCAACGAGGTGAGCGTGCCGTCCTGGCAGAGCAGAGGGGGGAGCGAGCCGAGGCTCACGGCCACCACGCTACCGGTACACCCCTCCGCCCCTCGCCTCGGGGGTACCCGTGCGGGGTCAGTTGAAGCGCTCCATGGCCGCCGCCGGTCCGTCGCTCAGGATCATCTCCACGGCGGCGGCGGCCTCCTCCACCACCACGTCCAACTCGGCCCGCTCGGCCCTGGTGGGGGACTTGAGCACGTGGTCGACACCTTGCTGGCGGCTCGCAGGCTTCCCGATGCCGATGCGGACCCGGCAGAACCCGTTGCTCCTCAGGTGGGCCTTGATCGATCGCAGGCCGTTGTGGCCCGCCAAACCACCGCCCACCTTCACCCGCAGCCTTCCCACCGGCAGGTCCAGCTCGTCGTGGACCACCACCAGGCGCTCCAGGTCCTCGATGCCGAAGCGCCGCACGAGGGAAGCCACGGCCATCCCCGAGTCGTTCATGTAGGTCTGGGGAAAGGCCAGGGCCAGGCGCCGACCGGCGACGCTCACCTCGCCCACCAGCGACCGCTCCTTCGAACGCCGGAGCCGCCCGCCGTTGCGACGGGCCAGCAGGGTCACGACATCGGCGCCCACGTTGTGACGGGTGCGCTCGTATTCCGTGCCCGGGTTCCCGAGCCCGACGACGAGAAGGTCGGCGGGCGTTCCCGTGCGGGCCCGGACCAGGGCCTAACCCTCGGTGCCCGCTTCGCCCTCCTGGGCCGCGTCGGCCACCGTCGCCGCGCCGGCTTGGGCGTCGGGCTCGGCCTCCTCGGCCTCGAGCGTCGCCGCCGCCTCGGCGTCGGCCTCGGTGACGAGATCCTCCTCCGAGACCTGCGGCGGCTGACCCACGACGACAGGGGCCTCGGGGTCCACCTCGGTCGTCACGCCCTCGGGGAGGCCGATGTCGCCCACCCGGATGGTGTCTCCGACGGCGAGGCCGCTGATGTCGATCTCGATGTCGTTGGGGATGCGCCCGGGGGTGGCGTTGACGGTGAGGGTGAACAGCTGATGGTCGACGACACCGTCGGCCCGGTGCAGCTCCTCGGCTTCACCCACCAGGTTCACGGGCACGTCGGCGGCAATGACCTCGTCCCGCCGGACGATCTGGAAGTCCACGTGGATGACCGTGCCCCGAACCGGGTCCCGTTGGATGTCGCGGGCCACGGTGAGGTGCGAGGCCCCGTCCACCTGGAGGTCGAGGAGGGCGTTCAGGCCGGCGTCGGTGGTGAGGGCCGATCGCAGGGCCCGCCCCTCCACCGCCACCGGCGTCGGCTCCGCACCATGGCCGTAGATCACCCCGGGGATCCTGCCCGCGGCCCGGAGACGACCGGAAGAGCGCGACCCCGTGGCACGGCCGACCTCGGCGGCAAGCTTGATCTCAGGCACGGCTGGCCAGTCTAGGACCTGGCCGGCGGAGTCGCTCCTCCGAGGAGCTCGCTACCGCCGGCTCAGGGCTGGTTCTCTCCGTCGAAGATCTCCGACACCGAGGTGTCCTCGAACACGGCGTCGATGGCGTCGGCGACGACGCCGGCCACGGAGAGGATCTCTATCTTGTCGATGCACTTCTCGGATGGCAGGGGGACAGTGTCGGTGACGAGGACCTTGGTGATGGCCGAGTTCTTGAGCCGGTCGACCGCTGGGTCGGAGAGGAGGGCATGGGTCGCCATGGCCCACACCTCGCTCGCCCCGCTCTCCATAAGGATGTCGGCCGCGGCCACGATGGTGCCGGCGGTGTCGATCATGTCGTCTATGAGCACGCAGTGACGGCCACGCACCTCCTCGGCACCCATCACGCCCAGGGCCCGAACCCGGCCGTGAGCGCGCTTCTTGTAAACGCTGGCCAGCTCGGCGTCGAGGTACTGGGCGAAGCGCTCGGCCACGCGCAGACGCCCGGCGTCGGGGGCCACCACCGCCGGCCGTTCGGGGGCGCAGCGCTCCAGGTGCTCCACCAGCACCCGTCCGGCGGTGAGATGGTCGAAGGGGCCGTCGAAGAAACCCTGGATCTGGCCCGAGTGCAGGTCCACGCTCACGATGCGGTCGGCCCCGGCCGCCTTCAGCATGTTGCTCACCAGTTTGGCGGTGATGGGCTCCCGGCCCTCGGCCTTGCGGTCCTGGCGGGAGTAGCCGTAGTAGGGACACACGGCCGTGATGCGCTTGGCCGACGCGCGTTTGGCGGCGTCGATCATGATGCACTGCTCCAAGATCCAGTTGTTCACGGCGCCGGCGTGGGTCTGGATCACGAAGACGTCGGCCCCCCGCACCGACTCACCGAAACGGCAGTGGATCTCTCCGTTGGGGAAGGTGTTGAGGTTCGAGTGGCCCAGCTCGACGCCCAGGTGCCGGGCGATCTCCCGAGCCAGGTCCGGGTGGGAACGGCCCGAGTAGAGCTCCAGCCGCTTCTTCGGCACTACGTCCATGCGCTTCCCCCCTCGTCCTCGACCCCGGCCGTGAAGAACGGTCCTGTCACCGTGGCGGGTGGCACCCTGGAGCCGGGACCCAGCGCCGCGAGCGGTCCGACGCGGGCATCGGCACCGATCTCGCACTGCCGCCCGTCCGTCTGCTCGACCACGGCTCCCTCACCCACGAGGCAGTCCACCAGGCGGGTGTGGGGGCCGATACGAGCCCTGCCGCTCACCCTCGTGGAACCCTGTAGGAGGGTGCCCGGGAAGAGGGTGACGTCGGGAGACAGCTCCACCGACACGTCGACGTAGGTGTGGGCCGGGTCGATCATCGTCACCCCCTGGCGCATCCAGCGATTGTTGGTGCGAGCCCGCAGCTCTGCCTCCACCATCGCCAGCTGGGCCCGATCGTTGACTCCTGCCGCCTCCATGGGGTCCGACGTCGGCAACGTCGCCACGGGGTAGCCGGCGTCGTGCAGCACCGCCAGGACGTCGGTGAGGTAGTACTCACCCTGGGCGTTCTGCGGGGTGAGCCGGCGGAGGGCGGGAACGAGCTCGGCCCTCCGGAAGCAGTAGATCGACGTGTTCACCTCGTCGATCATCCGTTCCAGGTCAGAGGCGTCGGCCTCCTCCACCACGCGCGTCACGTTGCCGTGACGGTCCCGCAGCACCCGGCCATACCCCGTCGGGGTGGCGACCTGAGCGGTGAGCACCGTGGCGGCGGCGTCGGTGGCTCGATGCTCGCCGACCAGCGCCGCCAGCGTCTCGGGGTCAAGCAGCGGGGTGTCACCTGGGAGCACCAGGACGTCGTCACCGTTCAGCTCGTCCTCAGGGAAGGCCTCGAGGGCGACGGACATCGCATCGCCGGTGCCCCGCTGCACCCGCTGCTCGATGAAGTCGACGACGAGGCCCGGTGGCGCGTCCTCCGTGACCGCCTTGGTCACCTGCTCGCCGCCATGGCCGACGACCACCACGACCCGGTCCACCCGTAGACCGGCCAAGGCATGAATGACGTGCATGACCATGGCCCGTCCGCACAGCACGTGGAGCGGCTTGGGTCGCGCCGAGCGCATCCGGGCGCCCTCACCCGCAGCCAGGACCACGGCCGAGAGCGGGCGGCTGCTCATGCTCCCTTTCTAGTGCAGACCGTCGCGGCTCGGGGGGGAGGAATCGAACCTCCATTCGCACATCCAAAGTGTGCTGTCCTGCCATTGGACGACCCCCGACGGACGACGTCAACGGTACCCGGCGACTGGACCCGGCTACCCTGTCGCCCGGAATGGGCTCTCTCATCAAGAAGCGCCGCAAGCGGATGCGCAAGAAGAAGCACAAGAAGATGCTGAAGGCAACCCGGTGGCAACGCCGGGCTGGCAAGTAGCAATCGCTGGCTCTCAGGGCCTCGCTGTTCGCGTGACGATGGCGCCCCTCACGTCGGGGAACGCGCCCTCTACGAACCACGTGCCGCCGCTGCCGGCCAACGTCGGCGTGCGGCCGGTGGCGTCGCCCAGACGGTCCCGCCAACCCGCCAGCTGAGGCGCCACCGTGAGGGCCGCGGGCTCGAGGTCGTTGGGGCCGGCCGAGGTGGGACCACCGAGCTGGTCCCACGCGCCGTAGACCGCCACTGTGGACACCGGGTGGGGATACGGGAGCAGCGTGAACGTGCGCTCCTGGAAGGCAAACACCTCGACGGTCTCCCCGATCCCCGACACGCGGGCCCGCCCGCCCACCAGGCAGAAGGGGACGTCGGCGCCGAGCCTCACCGCCACCTGGGGATCGGAGCAGTTGGCCCAACGCAGCACGGCGGCGGCGTCGGCCGATCCGCCACCCAGCCCTCCCCCCACCGGGATGCGCTTCTCGAGCCGCACGAAGGCCTTGCGACCTACCGCTTCGAGGGCCCGCCTCACCAGGTTCTCCTCAGCGGCGTCGAGGCCGGGGGCGCCCACAACCTCGACGCCGTCTCCGGGTCCGAATGTGAGGGTGTCGGCGAGGTCGACGGTCACCATCTCCGCCTCCAACAGGTGGTAGCCGTCGCCGCGCAGGCCCGTCACCCGCAACGAGAGCGTCAGCTTGGCGAGGGCTCGTTGTCGGTCCCGCATTCGGCCAGCCTCCCCCATGCCTGGATGTCGAGCTCCTCGGCCCTTGCCTCGGGCTCGATCCCGGCCGCGATCAGGACCTCGGTGCCGACGATCCCTGACAGGGCCCGGCGGAGCATCTTGCGCCGGTGGGCGAACCCGGCGTTCACGAGAGCCAGAAGTCTCCCTTCCTCGGCCCGGACGGCGGGGTGGGCCAGGCGCTCCACGGCAACCAGGGACGACTCCACCCTCGGCCGGGGCACGAACACCGTCGACGGCACCCGGCCCACCACCCTCGCCCTCGCCCGGTACGCGACCTTGACCGACACCGCGCCGTACCCCTCGTCGCCCACCCCGGCGGCCAGCCGGGCCGCCACCTCCCGCTGCACCATCACCAGCATCCTCGAGATGGCTCCGGCCTTCTGGAGCAGGTCCAGCACCAGGGGCACGGCCATGTTGTAAGGAAGGTTGGAGACCATCACCCAACCTCTCTCGCCGCCGAGGACGTGATGCCAATCGAGGGCCAGCGCGTCGCCCTCGAGCACCCGCACGCCGGCCGGCTCCACCAGCGGGCGCAGCACGGGCAGCAGGCGCCGATCGCGCTCGATGGCGGTGACCTCGGCACCGGTCTCGGCCAGGGCCAGGCTGAGGGAGCCGAGGCCGGCCCCCACCTCCAGCACACGGTCGCCCGGCCCCACCTTGGCCAGCCGGGCGATGCGCCGCACGGTGTTGGGGTCGGCGACGAAGTTCTGGCCCAGGGCTCGGCTGGGCCTCAGCTCGTGGCGGTCCAGGAGGTGCAGGACCTCCCGACGGGTCAGCGTCACCCGCTGTCCGTCACTCCCCAGCGCTCACCAGTTGATGCGTACCTCGATCAAACCCTCTGCCCGACTGGCGATGCGCTGGAAGTCGTCCACGTCCAGGTCGATGATGCGGCCGTCGAGGAACGGGCCGCGGTCGGCCACCCGGCAGACGACCTCCTTCCTGTTGGCGAGGTTGACCACCCGAACCATCGTCCCCATGGGCAGGCTGACGTGAGCGCACGTGCCGTCGTCGATCCGGTACCACGACGCCTGACCCATCTGCGACCTCCGGCGGCTGGACTTGTTCGACGGCGGTGGCATCCGAGGGCCGGCGGGCCGCACCGTGGGCGGCGGGGACGAGACGGGCTGCGCGGTGGCGGTCACCGGGGGCGTCGGTGGTGGCGAGACGAAGAGCGGCGATGTGGCCCCCATCACTGCGCCCATGTCCAGGTCGACGGTCGTGGTCGTGGTCGCGTCGGTGGTGGCCGTGTGGTCGCCGGAGACGACCTGCAGGCTCGACAAGGCGCGCACCTGACCGACCCACATGAGCTTCAACCATGAGGTCAGTACAGGCGCAGCCACGAATGAGGCCAACAACGCAAGCAGGAGAAGGGCGCGCCTCCTCCCGGCTATTCGATCCCGCAGGTCTCCGCCCTTCCCGTTGGGGTCCTGGCGTGGGAAGTTGGAAGGTCACGCTAGAGGTGCGGGGAGGGGGGCTGCAAGCCGAAGGCGGCGTGTGCGCCCAGCCAGGACGCGTCCTCCACCTCGCGGGCATCGACTCCCCGCGCCTTGGCAACAGCTGCGCCGACGACGGGAAGCAAGGCTGGCTGGTTGCGCTCGCCGCGGTGCGGGACCGGCGCCAGGTACGGAGAATCGGTCTCCACCAGGAGCCGATCCGCGGGGCAGAGGGCAGCCGCGGCTCGAACCTCCCCTGCCGACTTGAAGCTCACGATGCCGCTGAAGGAGAGGTAGGCGCCGAGCGCCAGGCAGCGGCGGGCCTCTTCGGGCCCACCCGTGAAGCAATGGAAAACGGTGCGGTCGGGAACGCCTTCCGCTCGCAGTATGGAAAAGGTGTCTTCCCATGCCTCCCGCGTGTGGATCATCAGCGCCAGCCCCAGCTCGTGCGCCAACGCCACCTGAGCGGCGAAGGCCTGGCGCTGCACCAACCGGGGTGAGTGGTCGTAGTGGTAGTCGAGACCGCACTCCCCGACCGCCACCACCTTGTCCTCGCCGAGGAGCGGCCGGATCCCGTCCAGGCCGTTCTTGGCCTCGTGCGGATGGAGGCCCACCGTGGCCCACACGCCCTGGTGTGACTGGGCCACTTGGACGGCAGCGCGGGAATGATCGGCGTCGGTACCCACCGTCACGAGCCCTCCGACACCGGCTTGGCGGGCATGGCCGATGACATCGGGACCCAGCGTCGTCCCATCGTCCGGGTGGCCGTCGCCGTCCGCCGGGCTGACGTCGGCGACGTGGCAGTGGCTGTCGAACCAGGGCACCCGGCTCCTTCACTCCCGCTTGCGGGGGAAGAGCGGTTCGCCCTTCTCCACGGTAAGTCCGCCGGGGTACAAGCCCCAGCGAGCGGCGTCGGGGAGGCGCAGGTCCTCCGGCGAACCGGAGAGGCCGATGCGACGCCACAGCTCGGCACACGACGACGGCATGGCCGGCGTGGCCAGGATGGCGACGATGCGCAGAGCCTCGAGGGCGTCGCCCACCACGCCTTCCAGACCAGGGCCCGGTTCCGCCTTCCACGGCTCGTGGGCTTCGAGGTAGGCGTTGGTCTCCCTGACAAGACGCCAGGTGGCGTCCAGGGCTTCGTTGGGCGCCACCCGCTGCCATGCGTCGGCGGCGAGGGCGTAGGCGCGGGCGGCCGCGTCCCGGAGGGGGCTCTCCTCCCGCGGTGCCGGTGCCACGCCGGCACACTTCCTCGCCACGACGGTGCTCACCCGTGACAGCAGGTTGCCGAAGTTGTTGGCCAGGTCGGCGTTGTAGCGGACGACCATCCCCTCGTGGGAGAACTCGCCGTCGGGACCGAACGCCGCGTCATGCAGGAAGTGGTGTCGGAAGGCGTCGACGCCGACCTTCCCGGCACCGAGCTCCTCGACCAGCTCGGCAGGACCGATCTGGTTCAGCCTCGTCTTGGACATCTTCTCCCCGCCCACCAGCAGGTAACCGTGAACGTGGATCCGGTGCGGCGGCTCGATCCCGGCGGCAAGGAGCATGGCCGGCCAGTACACGCAATGGAAACGGACGATGTCCTTGCCGATCAAGTGGTGCACGCCGGGCCACCAGGCCTCGAAGCGGGGCTGGTCCCGGCCATAGCCGATGGCCGTGCAGTAGTTGACGAGGGCGTCGTACCACACGTAGAAGACGTGCCCGTCGTCCCAAGGCACGGGTACGCCCCAACGGATGGACGTGCGGGTGATGGAGATGTCCTGCAGTCCCTGGCGGACCAGCCCCAACGCCTCGTTGCGCCGCATCTCCGGCTGGATGGAGTCCGGCTTCGAGGCGTACCAGTCCAGCAGTGGCTTCTCGTACCGACTCAGCTTGAAGAAGTAGTTCTCCTCCTTGAACACCTCCACCGGGCGCCCGTGGATGGGACAGGAACCGTCCACCAGCTCGGCTTCTGTGTAGTAGGCCTCGCACGACACGCAGTAAGGGCCCTCGTAAGTGCCGAGCTCGATGTCGCCGTTGTCGTAGATGCGCCTCAGGAGCTGCTGCACGGCACGCGCATGTCGGGGCTCGGTGGTGCGGATGAAGTCGTCGTAGCCGACGTCGAGGAGCGCCCAGGTCTCCTTGAACCGCTCGCTGGTGCGGTCGGCCTGCTCCCGGGGCGTGAGACCGTTGGCCTCTGCCTGGCGCACCACCTTGAGGCCGTGCTCGTCGGTACCCGTGAGAAAGAAGACGTCGTCACCGAGCAGGCGATGCCAACGAGCCAGCGCGTCGGCGGTGACGGTCGTGTAGGCGTGCCCGATGTGGGGCGCGTCGTTGACGTAGTAGATCGGCGTCGTGACGTAGAACCTGGCCACCGGCCTAGGCTATCGACGGTGACTGAACCCGCAGCACGGCTCGACCGCCCTGTGGCCAGCGGGCACCTGTCGAGTGGGATGGCCAGGAAGGTCGACGATCTGGGGCGCATCGTCCTTCCGGTCGAGATGCGTCGCATGTTCGGGATCAAGACCGGAGACGAGCTGCATATCGCCGTCATCGGCGGGGACATCCTGCTGCGCAAAGTCGAAGATCGCTGCGTGTTCTGCGAGGCCACCGAGGGGTTGCGGCCCTACCGCACCAAGCAGGTGTGCGCCCCGTGCGCCCGCGCCCTCGCGGGAACCCGAGCCCTAGGCGCTGCCGATGCGGAGGGCGATCTCGTACACCCGCCGCTTGGAGACGTGGAGCTCGGCGGCCACAGCCGGTAACGCCGCCCGCTTGTCGTCGCCGGCGTCGTAGCGAGCCACCAGCGCAGCCTCGATGTCGGTGTCGCTCGCCGCCTGCGCCTCGGGTGCGCCTGCGAGCACAACCACGTGCTCGCCCCGAGCCTCCACCTCCGCCACATGGGCAGCCGCTGCCTCCAGGCTCCCCCGCCAGACGTCCTCGTGCACCTTGGTCAGCTCCCGGGTGAGAGCCACTCGCCGTTGCGGGCCACAGGCTTCGAGCAGATCCTCCACCGTCTGGCGCAGGCGGTTGGGCGCCTCGTAGATCACCGCGCTGCGACGCTCCAAAGCAAGGGCCGCCAGGCGCTCCGATCGCTCGCGGCCCTTGCGGGGAAGAAAGCCCTCGAAGACGAAGCGGTCGATGGGCAGGCCGCTCACCACCAGCGCGGCGATAACCGCCGAAGGTCCCGGCACCACCACCACCTCGTGGCCGGCGTCCACGGCCGCCGCCACCATCCGCTGCCCGGGGTCGGAGACGCCCGGCGTGCCGGCATCGGTGACCAGGGCCACCCGTCGCCGCTGTCCGAGGTGGGCGAGGACGTGGCCCACCTGGGCGGCCTCGTTGTGGCCGTGCACGGCCATCAGCCGCTTGGCCTTCACTCCGGCGTGCGACAACAGCTTGCGTGTCCGGCGGGTGTCCTCGCAGGCGATGACGTCTGCGCTGGCGAGGGCCTCTGTCGCTCGGGGGGAGAGGTCACCCAGGTTTCCGATGGGCGTGGCCACCACGACCAGGGCGCCCTCCTGTGCCGTGTTCACGCCTTGATCTCCAGCTCGTCCCCGGTCCGCAGCCGCCAGCGTTCGAAGGCCCCCGCCTCGGCTTCGATCACACACCGGGCGCTCAGCCGTGGGCGTCCCAGGCGGTGGGGACGCATGGTCACGACGTCGACCACCGTGAGGTCCTTGTCACAGAAGGCGACGTCGATCGGGAAGCGCATGCCGAAGGTGTGGACCGAGCGGGCCGGGCGCAGCAACAGTGCGCCCTCCACGCGGTCATGTCCCAGCAAGCCCCGCAGGCGCGCCTCGAAGCTCTCGGCCACTTCGAGGGTGGCCAGCACCTCCCCGTCACGCAGCAGCCAGGGCATCAGGCGGTGAGGACCGGCGACGGTCCCCGCTCAGACGTTGAAGCGGATCTCGAGCACGTCACCGTCGACAACCTCGTAATCCTTGCCCTCGACCCTGAGCCGGCCCAGGCCCTTGGCCGCCGACCACGACCCGAGCTCGAGGAGCTCGTCCCACCGGATGACCTCGGCTCGTATGAAGCCGCGCTGGAGGTCGGAGTGGATGACGCCCGCGCACTCGGGCGCCTTGGCGCCGGCCCGGAAGGTCCACGCCCGCGACTCCTTGTCCCCGGTGGTGAGGAAGGTGCGCCGGCCGAGGAGGTGGTGGGCGGCCCGGCTCACCCTCGGGAGCGCTCCCTCGCCCAGCCCGAGGCCCTCCAGCAGCTCGGCGCGCTCGCCGGGTTCGAGGCGAGCCGCCTCCGCTTCCAGCTTCACGCTCACGCCCAGCACCTCAGCTGCCGCGCCCAGCTCGTCGGCCACGGGCTTCACCACCGGGTCGGCGTCGACCACCTGGTCCTCGCTCAGGTTGACCACGGCCAGCACCGGCTTGTCGGTGAGGAGGAAGAACGAACGCAGGGCCCTTCGCTGCTCGTCATCGAGGCTCGCCCGGTACAGGGGTGTGCCCGCCTGGAGGACCTCCACCGCCGTCTCGAGGGCGGCCACCTCACCGCCGAGGGAGCGGTCGGACCTCGCCGCCTTGCGGCGGCGCTGGAGCTGGGTCTCGGCGGAGGCGACGTCGGCCAACACCAGCTCCAGCTCCAACACGCCCAGATCCTCGAGGGGATCGCTCCCGCCGGCCACGTTGGCGTCCTCGAAGGCTCGCAGCACGAGGCAAAGGGCGTCCACTTCCCGGAGGCCGGCCAGGAAACGGTTGCCGAGGCCCTCGCCGGCCGACGAGCCCGCCGCCAGCCCGGCCACGTCCACCAGCTCCACCGTGGCCTTTACCGTCCTCTTGCTCTTGGACATGGCGGCCAGGGCCACGAGGCGATGGTCCGGGATCTGGGCCACGCCCACATTGGTCTCGGTGGTGGTGAAGGGATGGGGGGCGACGGCGACCGAGGCCTCGGTCACCGCGTTGAAGAGGGACGACTTGCCGGAGTTGGGCAGGCCCACGATCCCGAGGCGCTCCACTCCCGAAGGCTACCCGCCGGGACTCGTCCCACTCTCAGCTAGCCTCGTCCCCTCATGTCCAAGAAGACGTCCAAGCGCAAGACCAGGTCGAAGAAGAAGGCCAACCACGGCAGGCGTCCGAACGCGGGCCGGGGCTGAGGGTCTCCCCGCACCAGCTGGTGGCCCGTCAGCGAGCGGCGGTCCCTCTCGACTTGGCGGCCCGCTCCCGGAGAACGCCCGCCAGCACGGTCGGGCAGTCGGTCATGATCCCCTCGACGTCCAGGTCGATGAGGCGTTCCATCTCCTCGGCCTCGTCGACGGTCCACACGTGCACCGCCACGCCCGCTCGGTGGGCGGCCGCCACCAACGTCGTGTCCACCACGATCTCGTCCTCGTAGTAGGGCGGCACCTGGAGGGCGTGGTGGCGCATCGGTGGCGGCTCGGCGCCTTCTCGCACCGCGACGTAGAACTCGGACATGGCCACCAACCCGGCCGCGGTGCTGATCTCGGGAGCCAGGGCCGAGAACGCTTCGGTGGCGGCGTCGGAGAAGGAGGCCACGATGACGTCGTCATGGCGACCGTGCTCGTGCAGCAGGTCGGCCACCAGCTTCTCGTAGGGCTCCACCATCGGTGCCGTCTGCTTGATGTCCAGGTTCAGGTAGGCGAAAGGGAAGGCCTCCAGGACCTCGCGGAACGTGGGGACCCGCAGTTCGTGGTCGGCGGGGGCTCGTCCCCGTAGGGGGTAGTCGTCCGGGCTGGCGTGATGGTCCACCACCGAGCCGGGTACCCACCAGTAGGCGGCATCCAGGGACTGCACGGCCTCCAGGGCCATGTCGGCGAAGCTGCCCGTTCCGTTGGTGGTGCGGTCCACGGTGGCGTCGTGGCACACCACCACCTGGCGGTCGACGGTGGCGTGGAGGTCGAGCTCGAGGGCCACGGCCCCGGCGTCCAGGGCCCGGCGCATGGCGAGAAGCGTGCTCGAGGGAGCTTCGCGGGCCCCGCCCTGGTGGGCGTAGTTGAGGACCCGGCGTGAGAGCCAGGGGTTGGTCATCGTCGCCTGTCATCCATTGCCAGCTCGCCGCGCGTGGCCAGCTCAGCCAGCGAGACCTGGGGCCGCGCCCCCACGTGGGAGATCACCTCGGCGGCGGCCAACCCCCCGAGGGATGCGCACGTCTCGGGCTCGGCGCCGTGGGTCAGGCCATAGAGGAAGCCAGCGGCGTACAGGTCGCCCGCGCCCGTGGTGTCGACGACCTCGTCCACGGGCATGGCCGGCACCTCGGTCGCCGATCCTCCCTCCAGCACCACCGAGCCCTGGGGGCCCCGGGTGACGGCTGCCAGGTCACAGTGCCCGGCCAGGGCCTCCACCGCCTCGTCCAGGGATCCCGCGCCGGTCAGGGAGACGACCTCGGCCTCGTTGGCGAAGAGCACGTCCACCTCGCCGTCCACCAGGTCGCGGAACTCGTACCTGTGACGCTCGACGCAGAATGGGTCCGACAGGCTGAAGGCAACCCGCCGCCCGGCGGCGTGGGCCACGTCCATGGCCCGGCGCAGGGCGGCGATGGCGTCGGGCGGGTCCCAGAGATAGCCCTCGAGATAGGTGATCTGGGCACTGGCTATGACGTCGTCGTCGAGGTCGTCCGGACTGAGGCCTGCGGCCGCTCCGAGATAGGTGCTCATGGTCCGCTGGGCGTCGGGGGTGACGAGGACCAGGCACCGCGCAGTCGCCGGCCCCTCGTGCGCCGGAGGCGTGGTGTACACCACGCCCTCGGCCTGGATGTCGTGGGTGAAGACGGCTCCCAGCTCGTCCTGACGGACCTTGCCCACGAAGGCAACGGCGCCGCCGAAGGAGGCGATTCCGGCCGCGGTGTTGGCCGCTGAGCCTCCCGAGACCTCGATGGCGGGTCCCATGGCGGCGTAGAGGCTCTCGGCCTGGTGGGCGTCGATGAGGGCCATCGCCCCCTTGGCCAGCTGGAGGTCCTCCAGAATCTCGTCGTCGGCGTGGGTCAGCACGTCGACGATGGCGTGTCCGATGGCGACTACGTCGAGGGTGGGGTCAGGCATGAGCGCCGACGCTACCCGCGGTACGCCACCAGCTAGCCTGCCCCGGTGACCGACGGGAACTCGCGCCGCCTGCCCTACACGGTCGAGCCCACGCGCTACGACCTCACCCTCTCTCCCGACCTGGGTGAGGCCTCCTTCACCGGAGACGAACGGGTGCTCGTCCGCGTCCACCAACCGACGGCCGAGATCGTGCTCAACGCCGCGGACCTGAGCATCCACGAGGCCAAGCTGTTCGGCGACGACGGCACCATCCGGCCTGGCCGGGTGACTCTCGACGAGGCGAACGAGCGGGCTGTCATCGCCCTCGAAGAGCCGGCGCCGGCCGGTGACCATACGCTCCACCTCACCTTCTCCGGCGTGCTGAACGACCAGTTGCAGGGCTTCTACCGCAGTGAGTTCAGCGACGAGAACGGCGTCACCCACACCGTCGCCGCCACCCAGTTCGAGGCCACCGATGCCCGCCGTGCCTTTCCCTGCTGGGACGAGCCAGATCGCAAGGCGAGCTTCGCCGTGACCCTCGTCGTCGACGAGGGCCTCATGGCCATCTCCAACTCCGAGATCGAAGAGGTCACCGAGGCGGGACCGGGCAGGAAGCAGTACCGCTTCGCCGAGACCATGCGGATGTCCACCTACCTGGCGGCGTTCGTGGTGGGCCCGTTCGAGCTGAGCGATCCCGTCGACGTGGACGGCGTGCCCCTCCGCGTGGTCTGCGTTCCGGGGAAGAGCGACCTCACCGGCTTCGCCCTCGACGTAGGTACCCATGCCCTGCGCTTCTTCACCGAGTACTTCGGCATCCCCTACCCGGCGGGGAAGCTCGACCTCATCGGCCTCCCCGACTTCGCCATGGGCGCCATGGAGAACCTGGGCGCCGTCACCTTTCGCGAGAGCCTCCTGCTCATAGACCCGGAGCGGGCCACCCGGGCGGAGCTCGAGCGCGTAGCCGACGTGATCGCCCACGAGATCGCCCACATGTGGTTCGGCGACCTGGTGACGATGCGATGGTGGAACGGCATCTGGCTGAACGAGGCCTTCGCCACCTTCATGGAGATGCTCTGTGTCGACGAGTTCCGGCCCGACTGGCTCCGATGGGTGACCTTCGGGCTCAGCCGGGGCAGCGCCCTGGTCACCGACGGTCTCAACACCACCCGACCCGTCGAGTTCCCTGTCGACCGGCCCGAGGACGCCGAAGCCATGTTCGACGTGCTCACCTACGAGAAGGGCGCCGGAGTGGTGCGCATGCTCGAGCGCTACGTGGGTGGCGAGCCCTTCCGGCGCGGGATCGCCGACTACATCGCAAAGCACAGCTACGCCAACACCGAGACCACCGATCTCTGGGACGCCATCGAAGTCGCCACCGGGGAACCGGCGCGCTCCACCATGGACTCGTGGATCTACCAGGGCGGTTACCCCATCGTCTCTGTGGCCGCCGACGCCGACGGTACGGTCACGCTGGCCCAGCGTCGCTTCCGATACCTGCCCGGCGACCACGAGGGCGCCGCCGTCAGGTGGAAGATCCCGGTGCTGATCCGCGCCTCGGTGGGTGGCGAGGTGATCCGTCATCGAATGGTGATGACCGAGGAGACGGTGACGGTCGAGATGGGCGGAGCCCCGGAGTGGGTGGTGGTGAACGAGGGTGGCTGGGGCTTCTACCGAGTGCGTTACGAGCGCGAGCTGCTCACCCGCATCACCGCCGACACCGACCACCTCGACGCCCTCGAGCGCTTCAACCTGGCCAGCGACACGTGGGCCGCGGTGCTGGCCGGGCTCTCACCGGTCGGGGACTTCCTCACCCTCGCCCGCTTGTACGGCGAGGAGACCCACCCGAGCCTGTGGGCCGCCGTCGTGACGCCACTCGAGTATCTCGACCGCATGATGGAGCCCGAGGAGCGGCCCCTTCTCCAGGCGTACGTGCGAGATCTCGTGGCCCCCGCCTTCGAGCGCCTGGGCTGGTCCCCCGTCGAAGAGGAGGGCGAGACCACCCGCGCCCTGCGGGCAACCCTGCTGCGGGCCCTCGGGGTCCTGGGCGCCGACCCGGAGGTGCGAGAGAAGGCCCGCCAGGTCCAGGCCAGCTTCTTCGACGATCCAGGCTCCGTCGATCCTGACGTGGGCGCGGCGGCAACTGCCATCGTGGCGGCGACGGGAAGCGAGTCCGACTACGAACGCCACCTCGATCGCTTCGCCAACCCCGCCACGCCACAGGAGGAGATGCGCTTCCTGCTCTCCCTGGCGGCCTTCGAGGACGACGGCCTGACCCGGCGCACCATGGACCTGGGCCGAACGGAGGTGCGCACCCAGAACGCCCCGTTCCTCATCTCCCAGCTCCTGGCCAATCGCACCACCGGACCGCTGGCATGGGAGCTGGTGAAGGAGCACTGGGACGAGCTGATCCAGCGCTTTCCTGACAACCTCCACGACCGCATGCTGGAAGGCGTCACCACGCTGTCCGTAGCCGAAGTGGCCGACGACGTCCGCGCCTTCTTGGCAGAGCACCCTCTGGCGAGCAAGCAGAGGACCCTCGAGCAGATCCTCGAACGCCTGGAGATCGCCGTGGCCTTTCGCCAGCGCGAGGCCGCGGGGCTGGGCGCGGCCTTCGAGGGCGTCTGAAACGTTCCCTCCTGGGGTGGATCGGTGCCGCGCCAACGGGTGAGCGTGTTCGCAGTCGAGGACACGGCCGCCCAGGCCTGCTGGTTCGGGCTCCCAGAGGGCTCGGTGCTCGAAGCCGGTGACGCTCGGGTCGATGTCGGTCACAACGGTGGCGGAGGCATGGGAGCCGTGTCCCTCGACGGGTTGCCGCCGGACACGCCGGTCGATCTGACCCTGCGAACACCGGGAGGGAGCCGGCACCGGGCCGGGCGCTTCCGGACCCTGGCCCCGCCCCCGGGCCGGCTGCTAGGCCGCTTCGCCACGGTGAACGACATTCACATCGGGGAACGCGCCTTCGGGTTGCTCCGCACCCTGAAGCGTCCGGCCGCGGGCCTGGCCCAGAGCTACCCGGTGCTCTGCGCCCGGTCCGCCCTCGACGAGGCGCGGGCATGGGGGGCACAGGCCGTCGTGGCCAAGGGCGACCTGACCTACCACGGCCGGTCGGCGGAATGGGAGGAGGTGGGCGGGCTGCTCGGCGGGCTCCCCGTACCCGTGGACGCGGTGTTCGGGAACCACGACGTCGCCAGGAGGGCCGTGGACGGTAGGGCGGCGTTGGCTGCTCACGGCCTGGTCGTCCCGCACCATCCCTTCAGCCGCGACCTGCCCGGGATCCGGGTGGTCCTCGCCCACAGCGAGATGCGTGGGCACAGCGGCGGTCGCATGACCCGTGCCCAGCGCACTCGGGTAGCCGAGCTGCTCGAGGAGGCGCAGAGGCCGGCCTTCCTCGTGTTGCACCACTACCTTCAGCGCCACCGGATGCCGACCATCTACCCCCGTGGGATCCGTGGGGACGAAGCCCGTGCGCTCCTGAACGCCGTGATCGCCGCCAACCCCGCGACCATGGTGTCCACCGGTCATTCGCACAGAAACCGTCGGCGCGCCCACGGGCCCGTCGTGATCACCGAGATCGGGGCCACCATGCACTATCCCGGTGTGTGGGCCGGCTACGCAGTGCACGAGGGCGGTATTCGTCAGGTGGTGAGGCGGGTGGCGGCGCCGGAGGCCATGGAGTGGACGGAACGCACTCGCCGAGTCCTGCTGGGGCTGTGGGGGCTGTGGACGCCGGGGCTGCGAGCGGACCGATGCTTCAGCCACTCCTGGCCGAAGCCGTCGCCGTTCCCTTAGGGACCGCCGGGTTCGGGGCTCTCGGCCGGAGCCGGCCCGGTCCGCCCGTCGCCCTCCTCGGCCAGGTTCTCGATCCGGCGTTGCACTCGCTCCAACCGGGCCCTGGCCAGCTCCTCCAGCCGCCCGGCCCGCTCGTAGAGCTCGACCGCCTCTTCGATGCCGATGGCGCCGTCGGCCATGCGTTGGGTCAGCTGCTCGAGGTTCCCCACGAGCTGTTCGTAGGACATCGACTCAGGCGACACCGAGGCGTCAGACGGTGGTTCCGTCATCGCCCACCCTCTTCCACGCGGGCGGCCAGGCGCCCTGCGGCCAGCTGCACGTCGATGGCTGTGCCGGGCGGCGCCTTCTCGGGGTCCCGCAGCACCGCCCCGTCACCGGTGCGGACCACGGCGTAACCCCGCTGCAGCACCCGACCGGGCGACAGGGCGTCCAGGTGCCGGCGATGCCCGCCCAGGCGCTGTTGCTCGCGCAAGAGGCGCTGGGCCAGCGGCTGGCGCCAGTCAAGTCGACCGAGACGACCTGCCGCCCCGGCCACAGAGCGAGCGGGGTGCACCAGCCTCAGGCGGGCCGAGGACTGGCGGAGGCGGTCGGCGGCGGCGTCGAAGCCGGCACGGAGAGCCCCTTCCCGATCGACCGACGCCAGGCGGTGGACGGACGACGTGAACCGTTGCTCGACGACGACCCGGCGCTGGACCCGGAGACGGCTCAGGTCCGACTCGAGCTCGGCCTTGTCGGGGACCAGTGCGGTGGCCGCCAGGGCTGGCGTGCCGAAGCGGAGGTCGGCCACCTCGTCACAGAGCGGCCGGTCACCGTGATGACCGATGGCCGAGGCCACCGGCGTGGTCGATTCACAGATGGCCCGGCACAGCCCCTCGTCGCTGAAAGGCAGCAGCTGGGCGGCGTCGCCACCACCCCGGGCGAGGAGGATCACCTCGACGTCCGGAAGAGCGTCCAAGGCGCGCAGAGCGTCGATGACCGCCTCGGCCGCCCCGGTCCCGGACACGTTCGTCACCCTGTACAGCAGCGGGTAGCCCGGGTAGCGGGTAGCGACCACCGAGTCGATGTCGTCCCGCACCGCGGCCTCGCTCCCGCAGACCACGCCGATGAGGACCGGGAGCCGGGGCACTCCTCGCCGCGGTCGATCGAGGAGGCCCTCCGCCGCCAGGCGCTCCCGCCGCTCGCCGATGGCGGCGGCGATGGCGCCCTCACCCATGGGAACGACCTCCTCGGCCACGAGCTGGAGGTGGCCGCGGTCGGGCGCCCATGCCAGTGACGCCGTCACGAGCACCCGCTCGCCGGCCACGGCGCGACAGCGGCTGACCCGAGGCCCCGGGCAACGGACCGAGACCTGCGCGGCCCGGTCCCGAAGCGTGAAGTAGGTCCCGCCGGGGTGATGCTTGGGCCGCACCACCTCGCCTTCCACGGCCACCCGGCCGATGTCGGCGAGGGCGCGGGCGACCTCAGCGCTGAGCCGAACGAGGCTCACACGTCGAACGACGGCTTCGCCGTCTCCCCAGAGCTGCCTCGACCTCATCAGGGGCAGCCTACGTTTGCCTTGGCGGTGCCAGCAGAGAGTGCCCCGAGGCGTGGTCGCCGCCTCCCGTGGGAATGATCCCTTCAGCCGAAGGAGAGGTGACTGGCTGTGGAGATCAACCTCGAGCTTCAGTTGCCCCGCGACGAGGCGAGCATTCCCGTCGTCCGCCATCTCTGCCGCAACGCTCTGCGGGGGATCGGCGTCGACCCCGACTGCGGAAGCGACATAGAGGTGGCCCTTTGCGAAGCGTGCACCAACGCCCTGGCCCACAGCGGACCGGCGGCCGAGTACACCGTGCATCTGGGCCTCGACGATCGTCGCTGCGTCATCACGGTGACCGACGCCGGCCGTGGCTTCGACGGACGGTCGTCCCGCTCGGACCCGGCCGCCGAGAGAGGCCGGGGAGTGGAGCTGATGCGGGCGCTCGTGGATCGGGTCATCTTCCACTCGGATCGAGAAGCGGGGACGATCGTGCGCCTCGAGAAGGACCTCGCCTTTGAAGACGGGATTGAAGACGGGTCCGCCTCCGGCGGCCGAGTGCCGGGAGCCCCTGACGGAGCACCGGCCGGTCGGCCCGAGTGGCCGTCAGGCGGGTGATCACTCGGGTCGTGCCCGCCGGGGTCTTCGCAGCCGGCCGGAGCGGGCGTCGGCGATCACCCGCCGGGCACAGTTGCGCCCCCCCATCCCGTGGACGCCCCCGCCCGGATGGGTCGACGCCGAGCACAGGTACAGGCCCTTGACCGGCGTGGCATAGCGAAACCAGCCGGGGACAGGGCGGAAGATCACCTGCTGGTCGAGGGCGTTGGACCCGCCCGCCAGGTCACCACCCACCAGGTTGGGGTTCTCGCCCTCGAGGTCGGGCGGCGTGCGCACGGCGCTTCCCACCACCCGCCCACCCAGACCGGGGGCGTGGTCCTCTAGGCGCCCGAGCACGCGGTCGAGGAACCGCGGGCGGACGTCGTGCCACGAGCCCTCACGGGGAAGGGGCGGGACGTGGGTCTCCACCCACAGGGTGTGGCCTCCATCCGGCGCCCGGGTGGGGTCGGCCACGCTCTGCTGGCCCACGATGAGCAGGGGTGCGGTGGGGAGCAGGCCCCGGCGCGCCTCGTGGGCGGCGCGCGCCATGTTGTCGAGGTCACCCATGACGTGCACCACGCCGCACCCCGCCAGCCCTTCGACCAGCCACGGCGCTGGACCGTCGAGGGCCAGGTCGACCTTGAAGATCCCGGTGCCGTAGCGGAACCGCCGGAGCCCGTCCCGGTACGCCGACGGGAGATGGTCCTCCGCCACCAGGCCCCGGAGGAGCTGGGCCGGCCCCACGTCGGCCACCACGGCCCGGGTGGCCTCAACCCGGTCGCCGCCCGCCGTCTCCACCCCGATGGTCCGCCCGCCCTCCACCAGGACCCTGCGCACATGGCATCCGGTGCGGACCGACCCACCCGCGTCCTCGACCACCCCCACCAGCGCCTCGGCCAGGCGGCCGGCGCCGCCCACGGGCACGGGCATGCCCCGTCTCTGGCCCACCATGGCCAGGACCAGGGCCGCCGCCGTGCTCCCGGGGCTGTCCACGGCCACGTCGCTGTGGGAGGCGCCGGATGCGAGGAGCACCCTGGCCGCCTCGGAGCCGAAGCGCTCCCGGGCCAGCGTCTCCATGGGCGCCAGCAGGTCCTTGGCCATGGCCACGGCCCCCCGAGCCCCGGCCGCCCGGGCCAGGCGCAGCGGGGGCCGAAAGGACGGCAGGGGGGCCAACATGGCCGCCAGCAGGTGCTCACCCACGTCCAGCCACCACCGGTACAGCCGGCGCCACGCCGGCCCGTCGCCGGGCTCCATGGCGGCCAGTCCGGCAACCGTTCGCTCCAGGTCCCCGTGGCACAGGGCGGCCTGCCCCGGCCCGGTCAGAGCCGCCACCGGAACGGGGTGGCGAGCCCAGGCCAACCGTTGGTCAAGGCCCAGCTCGGCGAACACCGGCGAGGCGTGGAGGATGCCGTAGAAGGCCGAGTAGGTGTCGTGGACGTATCCCGGCAGTGTGAGACTCTCGCTGCGCACGGCCCCGCCGGCCACGTCGGCCCGCTCGAGCACCGTCACGCTCCAGCCCGCGCGAGCCAGCATGGCCGCGGCCACCAGGCCGTTGGGGCCGGAACCGATCACCACGGCGTCGACCGTCAAGGGAGCTCGACCGTGGTCTCCTCGGCGGCGGCCTCCACGGGCACGGGCCCGTCCCGATGACGGGCCACGATGGCGTCGAGAGCATCGTCGGTGCGTGGGGGGTCGTGATGGAACAGCAGCAGCCGGCGGGCGCCGGCCTCCCGGGCCAGGCCGACGGCGTACTCCACCGCCGAATGACCGAAGGAGCGCTTGGCCTCGAACTCGTCGGCCGTGTGCTGCCCATCGTGGACCAGCAGGTCGACCCCATCGGCCAGGGTCATGGCCGCCTGGTGATACTCCCCGAGCCCCTCGGCACCGGGGCCGAGGGTGACGGGGCTGTGGTCCGACAGGTAGGCCATGCTGGCGGCCCCGTCGCTCACCCGGAAGCCGAAGGTACGCCCACCCTTGTGGGGGATGTCGAGCGCCAGCACCGTGAAGCCCTCCAGCTCGTGCTGCCCCGGGCAGAGGCCGTCGAAGGACCAGTCACCTCTCAGCTCCTGAGGCGAGATGGGGAAGTGCGGCGGTGACATGGCGCGACTGAGGATCTCGAGAGCGTCGCCCTGCTCGGGCAGGTACAGCTGGACCCTGGCGTCGGGGCGGTCGCCGGCGGCGAAGAAGGGCAGGCCACGGGTGTGGTCCCAGTGCAGGTGGCCGAGGAGGATCGTCCCCCGGAACGGCGAGCCATCGAGCACGTCCGTCAGGCGCCGTATGCCGGTGCCGGCGTCCAGCACCAGGGAAGGGGCCATGCCGTCATGAGCCAGGGCGACACACGACGTGTGTCCGCCGTAGCGCACGAACTCGGGGCCCGGGGCGGGAGTCGAGCCCCGCACCCCGCAGATGTAGAGCCTCAAGCTGAAGACGTCTCCTCGCGCCGGTGACCCCGGCTCAGCTCCGCCAGCGCGGCCTCCTGGACGGTGTCAGCGGAAGCGACCGCGACCCGGCACGACGTGACGGCACGCAGGGTCGCTGTCCGCCGGCCGCCCTCGAGGACGGCCCGCTCACCGAGGATGACACCGGGGCCCACCTCGGCGATCGCCTCCCCGTCGACCTCGACCGACAGCAGGCCGTCGAGGAGCAGGAACAGGTCGCCGCCCGCCTCTCCCTGCCTCACCAGCACGGCGCCCTCTCTCACCCTCTGCACGTTGGGCTTGGCGCCGCCCCGCATGAGGGTGGCAGCCAACTCTCGCTCGAGGGCCGTCTCCACCTCGGGCTCGGGACGCAGATCAGGCAGGGCAACGGCCTGGAAGCCTATGGCCCGCCCCAGGCTCACCCTGGTGATGCCGATGTGGCCTCCGCCCGACTGGCCGTGGCCCACGATGGCGCCGTCCTCCGCGTCGATCCACGCCCGCAGCTCGTTGGCGAAGCGAAAGCTCCGTGCCGCCCGCAGCGACTCCAGCTCGCCGGGACCGCCGACGCGGTCGGGTGGCGGACCGTCGTAGTGCAGGACACCGGCCTCGAACGGCGTTCTCACCATGCCCCTGACGGCCTCTGAGGGGATCCACGAGATTGACAGGACCGACGACTCGAAGCGCATCAGGATGGATCGTAGGAGGGGAGCCGCCGGTCGGCCATGGCACGGCCACGGAGCTCAGCGGGTGGGGGCCCAGGCGTCGGGGCTCACGCCCGTCATCGTTCCTCGCGCCGATGACCCTCGCTCAGCTCGGCCAGCGCCGCCTTGTCGATGGCGTCAGCGCCAGCCACGGCCACCCGGCAGTCGGTGACCGCCCGCAAGGTGGAGGTCCGGACCCCGCCCTCCAGGATGGCCCGCTCGCCCAGCACTACTCCGGGGCCCACCTCGGCCAGCGGCTGCCCGTCGACCTCCACTGCCAGCACGCCGTCCAGGAGAAGGTAGAGCTCGTCGCCTGGTTGCCCCTGCTCCACCAGCGCCCTGCCCTCCTTCACCCTGCGGGTCTTGGGCTTGGCCCCCCCTCGCATGATGGTGACCGACAGCTCCCGCTCCAGTACGGACTCCACCTGTGTGACGACGGCCGGCGAGTCCTCGGCACCCCACGGTGTCTCCTTCCCGGCGGCATGGCGGCTCCAGTCCCTGTAGGCCAGCAGCCCTGACTTGTGCGAGAGCCTGCCGGTGGCGTCGTAGATCCAATGGCGCGGGAAGGGGCTGGCGCCCACAACGGCGTGCTCGGAGGAGCCGTCGGCGTGGATGGTGAGGCTGAGGGTGGTCCAGACCAGCGGGGCGAAGATCCGGAAGAAGGGGGGGCGCGGAACCGGTCGGGGGACCGGGACCCCGGTGCGGCCGCCGGCGGTCTGGGTGAAACGCACCCAGCCTGTACCCACCTCGGGCTCAGCCCGCAGCTCAGGCATGGGTACTGCGGCGACGCTCAGGGTCCGGCCCAACTTGAGCTTGGTGACACCGATGTGGCATCCACCGGCCTGGCCGTGATCGACGATGCGGCCGTCCTCCACCTCGATCCAGCCCCGCAGCTCATTGCCGAAACGGAAGCGGTCGCCAGCTCGAAGGGCCTCGATCTCCTCGGGGCCGGCCACCTGTTCGGGGGGCGGGTCGTCGTAGTGGAGGGGTCCGAACTCGAAGGCCTGTTTGGACGCCCCTCTGATGGCCTCGGAGGGGATCCAGGAGAGGGAGAGCACGGATGACTCGTGGCGCATGTCTGCGATGGTACGGACACGGGGTCGATTCGGCCAGGATGCGAGCACGCCGGGACAAAGGGGCGCTAACACCACTGTTCATCAGCCTGCCTCCCCCCTGTGCTCGACCTCCGCCATCTGATCAAATGCTCACAGTGGTGGGAAGGAGGATTCACCCCATGGGGAGAATGAACGAGCTCGAGGCTCGATGGTGAGGGACGCGGCTGCGGGCGACGGCTCGATCAGCATCTTCCTCGCCGACGACAACCTCATCGTGCGAGAGGGCGTCCGGGCCATGCTGGCCCGCGAGTCCGACCTCGAGGTGGTGGGGGTGGCTGCCGACTATGACGAGCTCATCACCGGCGCCGTCGAGGCCGCGCCCCAGGTCGTCGTGTCCGACATCCGCATGCCACCCAGCTTCCAACGCGAGGGCATCGACGCGGCCAAGGAGGTGCGCAAGCGTCACCCCGGCACCGGCGTGGTGATCCTGTCTCAGTACGACGACCCCGAGTACGCCATCAGCCTCCTGGCCGACGGGGCCGCCGGCTACGCCTACCTGCTCAAGGACCGAGTGGCCGAGGGTGACCAGCTGGCACAGGCAGTGCGGGCCGTGGCCACCGGGGGGTCGATGCTCGACCCCACCATCGTCGAGGCCATGGTGAGGCCGGTGACGGAGCAGGGTGGGATCACGCCGGCCGACGAGGACCTCCTCCACCAGCTGGCCCAGGGCCGGCCCATGAAGGCCATCGCCGTCACCAGGGAGACCACGGCGGCGGCCGTGTCCGAAGAGGTGGAGCGGCTGTTCCTGAAGCTGGCTCAGCAGGCCAGCGCCGGGGTGGCCGGCTCGCTGCGGCACCTCCGCCTGCTGCACCAGGCCATCGTCGAGCGCGAGGAGCAGGGCGACGCGCTGAGCCGCCTCCTCCCCGGGGGCCTGGCCGAGAAGCTGCGCCAGGAGGGGCGGCGCATCGGGGAGAGCGAGACCGTCGAGGTCACGGTGATCATGTCCGACATCCGGGGGTACTCGGCTATCGCCGAGGACGCCGAGCCCACGCAGCTGGCGTCCCAGCTCAACACCCACCGGGCGGAGATGAACCGGGCCATCCTCGTCGAGGGCGGGACGGTGATGCAGTTCGTGGGAGACGCGGTGATGGCCGTGTGCGGGGCTCCCTTCCCCCAAGCCGACCACGCCGATCGGGCGCTGGCGGCGGCTCGAGCCATGCACGCTCATCAAGACGGCGTCAACCAGCGCTGGATGGCAGATGGGCTTCCCCCGTTCGGCATCGGGATCGGGCTCTCCACGGGGACGGCGGCCGCCGCCCTGCTGGGGTCGGAGGAGCGCCTCGAGTACACGCTTGTGGGAGACACCGTGAACCTCACCCAGCGCCTCCAGCAATGGGCCGAGGCGGGAGAGATCATCTTGAGCCAGGCCACCTTTGACGTCCTCACCACCCCGGTCGAGTGCGTGGCTCTCGAGCCGGCCATGGTCAAGGGCCGGCACACGCCGGTCACCGCCTACCGCATTCCCAGACCCGGGCCCGCCGGCCCGGGC
>JALZJC010000082.1 GCA_030859945.1 Actinomycetota bacterium
CGAAAAGGGGCTGGCCAGCTAGCTGACCAGCCCCCTTCGGCTCTTGTGCCCTCGTGGCTCACACGGTGGCCCGGCGGGCCCGCCTGTTCACTCGGCGCAGCACCAACGCCGTGGTCAGCAGGCCGAAGGCCACCGGGACGGCGAGCATCTCGTTGGCACCCGTGCGGGGAAGGGCGTCGACGGGTCCGGCTCCCAGGCCGGGGCCGGCTGCCGGGCGCGCCGCCGCAGCCACACCGCAGGGGCTGGGCATCCTGGCCTCGGCGTGGCCGACGATGATGCTCTGGGCGGCACCAAGGGTGCCCGGAAGGGCCACGCCGCCCGCGCCGGGGAGGATCCTGATGTGCAGGGCGTTGACGAAGACGCCGCCACCGGGCAAGGTGCCGGTCTCGTTCTGGGTGATGGTGACCACGGGCGCGAGCAGCCCGTTCGGGCCCAGGAGGTTCACGACCCCGCTGACAGTGTCGTTGATGAACTGGACGGGGTTCCCGCCGATTCTCACGTCGCTGAGGTTGTACCCGGTGGCCAGCACGCCCTGGCCATTCACGCACCTGGCCACGGCCTCACCCTCGATGACGTCGGCGGAGACGAGGCTGGGAACAGGGGCAAGCGGATCGCTCGGAAGGGGCAGTGCTCCGGAGAGCAGGACGGCCAACCCCTCGGCTCGCGCGTACCCGTCGCAGTTGTTGGGGGTCATGATGTTGGCCGACGCAATCCTCTTGGGGACAACGGGCTCGACCCTGCACTCCGCCCGCGCCGTCAAGGTGCCATTGATCGCCAAGGGGGCAGCGGCGGCGGGCACCCCTACGTTCACGACCAGCCCGGGCGTGCCCGTGCTGGCAGTTGGTGTGGCCGGGATGGTGACCAGACCGCTTCCCGAGAGCCCGTAGGCCGAGGCGCTGCCCTGCGTGGCCGGCCCCGGGGCCTGCGCCGAGGCGGGGGCGGCAAAGGCCACGCCCAGAGCCATCGCCAGCCCTGCGGCCAAAGCTCCTCCCGCCGACCTGCGCCGCCGGGTCCTGGTGGACGGCCTTCCCGCCCTAAGTGCTCCCAGAGCAGCTCTCATCGTGTACGTCCACCTTTCCTTGGCTGGGCACGCGTCGCGCCCCGTCGGTGCAGAGAGTAGACGGGTTGGTTGCCCAAGATATTCGAGGTCAGACCGAAAGCGGCTGTTCGGCCTGGCGCTTGAGCCACCACAGGTGCATGAAGACGACCAGAGCGAGGAGGCCGCCGGCGACGAAGGCCAGCACACGGTTCGGGTTGTTGGTGGTCTCGTTGACACCCAGCTCGGTGGCCTCAGCCTCCTCGCCGGGCGCGTAGGGCAGCACCTCGGCGAAGCCCCCCTCGCTGGCGGCGGCCTCTGCTCCGGGCCCAGCCTGGGGCGGACCGGTGAAGACCGGCTTGGATGCGCCCGAGGCGTTGCCGCTGCCTCGCTTGAATGTGGGTCCGGCGGCAGCCCCACCGACGGTAGCGGCCGCCGAGGGCGCCGACACCACCGTCTCCTGGGGCGTCTTGCCCCTCCGCACAGCCAGCACCTGGTAGCGGATGGGGCCGCCCGGGGGCACGGCCGCATCCTTGAACGAGGTTCCCGGGATTTCGCCGATCTGCTGGAAGGGCCCGGCGCCCACCGACCGCTGGACCCGATAGGACACGATGTCGGGCTCGGGGTTCTTGGCCCAGGACACGGTGACGGCCCGGGCCGCGCCCATGACAGCCGTCACGCCACTCGGTGGCTTTGGTGGAGCGGCCACGAAGAAGGAGCGGGGGTCGAGGCTGCCTTTCTCGCACTCGCCGACGCCGACCAGAAGGGGGGAGTCGGCGGTGATGGACACCGTGTACCTCCCGTTGTGGGTCAGCGAGAGGGGCACGTTCACCGGATGACAGCCTGCGGGAACGTCGACCGCCCGGTCGACGGATGTGGGCCCGGTCACCTTGATGTACACCTTCCCGGGCAGCGCCGTGGAGACGAAGGCGCTCAGGGTGGGATTGCTCACCGTCAGCACCTGGTCCGGCCCCGGCGCCCGGTAGGAAACCCAAGTGGACACTCCCTGGGCGGCCGCCGCACTGGGAAGCATGACCGCCACCACTGAAGCCGCACTTGCCGCGGCCAGAGCCCGCAGGAGCGACCTCATGCCTTGGTCACCGGACCATCGACGAGGGTGGCCTTGACCACCAGGCGCTGGGCGGCCGAGCCCTTGGGATGGCAGGTGGTCAACGTCAGCATCCGTTGTCCGGGTGTGTTGGCCACCACGCCCCAGTCCTTCGGGTGGGTGATCAAGGGCGCTCCGGCGACCTGGTAGGTGCACGAGCCGACCGGCGTCTGGAGGGTGATGCGGTCACCGGCCTGGAGCTTGTCTATGTCGGCGAAGGGCTTCCCGTAGGTGGTTCGGTGGCCGGCGATGCTCACGTTGCCTTCCTCGCAGGGCAGAGGGGTCTGCGGGTAGTGACCGGCGCCGGCCCGAAGGGCGCTGTCGGAGATCCCATGGACCACGGTGGTCTCCACCCCCAGCTTCTCGATCTTGATCTTGGTCAGGGCGTCTCCCACCTCGAGGTTGCGGGCCTTGTAGCGGTCGGCCAGCTCGCCGCTGGCCAGCTCGCGGCCGAGGCGGCCCTGGAGCCAGTTCTCGTACAGGTTGGTGAAGAGCGGGTAGCCGAGCAGCCCCACGCCGGTGAGGGCCATCACCACGGACAGGACCGATATGCCGCGGCGAGCGCCTCGGTGGGCTCGCAGGTACCCGATGACGGTTTCCACCACCACGTCTCTTTCAGTTGAAGCAGAGGTTACAGGGGCCCGAGCAGGTCGCGAAAAGGGGCTGGCCAGCTAGCTGACCAGCCCCCTTCGGCTCTTGTGCCCTCGTGGCTCACACGGTGGCCCGGCGGGCCCGCCTGTTCACTCGGCGCAGCACCAACGCCGTGGTCAGCAGGCCGAA
>JALZJC010000150.1 GCA_030859945.1 Actinomycetota bacterium
GTCCTCAGCATCTCGAGCAGCTCCGTCACCTCTTGGTGGAGCTGGGCCTGATCGACTTGGTACTGCTCCTGCAGCGCACGTTCGAGCTCCTCCACCGCCCGACCGCCGGCGAGGAGCTCCCAGACTCGGCGCCCGGTGGAGTTCAGGGTGAAGATGCCGTTGGTCTCGAGATGCACCAACACCATGCTGTCATCCACCTGTTGGGCCAACACATCCGGGTTGGGGAGCAGGCGGGTGGTCACATGCGTCTCGATCGAGAGGAGCGACAACGAAGCGGCGTTGAGTCCGTCACGCCAGCGGCTCCTCCGGCTCCGAAGATGGCGCTGGCGAGGGCGGCAAGCGTATCAGCTCGGCAAATCGCCCTTCGGCCTGGACGTCGACACCATCGACCCAAGCGTGGCCCGCGAAGTTGGCCTCCGGCGAGTGGGCACCGACCACCACGTCTCGCTCCTCACCGTGAGCCGACAGCCACTTCTGCAGCACCAGGGCTCGCTCGAGGCACGTGTTGGGCTGGCGACGAAGGACTGCGTCGACCCCCCGCCCAGCGCGGGCCGGCAGGCGCGGAGGGTCCGAGACCCGGGCCCGCAGGCCACGCTCCCGCACGCGCCGACGCAGGCGCCTCAACTCGACGGAGGCCCACCAGGCCGCACGCAGCGTGGAGGGGTCCATCGCCCGCAGGCTGAGCACTGAGGTAGGGATCCTATGCGCCGCAGCGGGTGGCCACCGGGTCCCGGATGATTGACTAGAGGTCCCTACGATGTCGCTGCTGCCTTCGGGGTGAGCATCGCCCTGTTCCCAAGTTCCTTCTACCCGCACGTGGGTGGAGTGGAGGAGGCCGTCAGGCAGCTGGCTCTCTCATACCGAGCATCTGGGCAGGACGTGGTGATCCTGACCAATCGCTGGCCAAGGAGCCTGCCCGCCAGCGAGGAGTTCGAGGAGCTCCCGGTGCGCCGGCACCTCTTTCGTCTGCCCCAGCTCCCTCTTCGTAATCTCGCCAGGGCGGCGGTGCTGGCTCGCCCCACGCTGCGGCGAATCTGCCGGGAGGTCGTGGCTCACCGGGCCGAGATCATCCACGTTCAATGCGTGAGCACCAACGGCTACTTCGCGTTGCGGGCCAGCCGCAGGCTGGGCATCCCCCTCGTCGCCACCCTTCAAGGTGAGCTCACGATGGATGCGACGGACGTGTACGGGCGATCACCGGCCCTCCGCCGGACGCTCCGCACCCTTCTCGAGGAGGCCGACGCCGTGACCGCATGCTCGCAGCACACCCTCGATGAAGCCCAGGCCTTCTGGGGACACTCGCTCGGCGATCGAGGCCGGGTGATCCACAACGGGGTACGGATGGCGGACTTCGTCGGCGTATCGCCGTTCCAACACGCCCGCCCCTACGTCTTCGCCATTGGCCGCCTGGTTCCCCAGAAGGGCTTCGACGTGCTCATCCAGGCCTTTGGCGCCATGCTGCAGTCCGGGTGCAGGTCACACGATCTGCTCATCGCCGGCGACGGCCCCGAGCGGGCCGCGCTCGAGGATCTCGCCACCAGCATCGGCGTGGGCGACCGGGTCCGGTTACTGGGCAACGTCGGCCGCGACGAGGTGGCACCTCTCTTCGCCGGCTGCTCCTTCTTCGTGCTGCCTTCTCGGCACGAGCCCATGGGCATGGTCAACCTCGAGGCCATGGCGTCGGGAAAGGCCATCCTGGCCTCTGCGGTCGGGGGCGTTCCCGAGCTGATCCACGAGGGGAAGAACGGCCTTCTGGTCTCGCCCGATGACGTCTCCGCCCTCGCGGCCCGCTTGGCCACCCTCGTGGAGGATCCAGCCCTGCGGGAGCGTCTGGGCCGGGCCGGGTCCCTCGAGGCGCAGAAGTTCGATTGGGACCGGATCGCTCGGTCGTACCAGGAGACGTATGAGCAGGCACGAGCGCGACGGGCCCGGGCGTTGCGGGTCCGCCAGGCGATGTAGCGACGGATCATCCCGCCCGCCGTGGAGGACCTTGCCGAACGCCCTCAACCTCCATGGAAGCCTTGCCGATGTCGCGAGTCACGGGAACGGAGCGACTCTGTCCCTGGACTGGAGCGAACGGTCGTGACCAACGAGATCCTTGACTCTAACGCCCCATACCATTCCCCTAAGGAGGGGTGCGCTGGTCTGAGCCGACGCCGCTTTGTGCGAAACACAGTCCTCAGCACTGCTGCTCTTGCGGCAGGAAGCGCCATAAGCGCTGAGTCGGCGTCCGCCCAAGCTGACGGAGTGCCTCCTCACGCGCCATCCCACGGTTCCTCGGGCACCGATCGGATCACACCCGCCTCAATCGGTGCTGTCGGCGTTGGTGCTGTATCGGTCAACGTAAAGGACCACGGAGCCAAGGGGGACGGCGTTGCCGACGACCGGGCCGCCATCGCGTCCGCCATCGCTGCTCTACCTGCGCCAGGGGGCGTGGTCTACTTTCCGCCAGGTACCTACATGGTCTCGGTCGCCGCCCACCCCGAGGACAAGTCCTATCTGTGCGCGCTGGTCGTCCCGGCCAACGTGACCGTGATGGGCGCGGGGCGAGGAGCAACCACCGTCAAGCTGCTGCCGAACCAGTCTTCGGGATACATGGTCCTGAACCGGCGGATCGCCAGCACTGGAGACGAGAACATCCACTTTGCCGACCTCACTTTCGACGGCAACGCCGCCGCCTACCGCACCGGTTTGTTCAATGGCGTGGTCATGATCCGTGCGCGCGGGATCGGCCACACCCGGGTCCGGGTCCAGAACGTCCGAGGCACCGAGGGATACCCGCCAAACGAGCGGTTCCACTTCGACGCGGTCCTCTCCGCCGATGTTCGCTACTTCGAATGTGAGGCCGTCGGCTCGGCGGGCAGCACGGCGACGGGTTTCTCCGCCAACGGCTCGACCAATGTGTCCTGGGTCAGTTGCACTGCCCGCGGCATGTCGACGGCTCACGGCTTCACCCACCATGGTTGCCGCAACCTCGTGTGCGCGGGCTGCCGCAGCTACCTCAACGCCGGCATCGGCTTCAACTCCGAGGTCAGCGAGAACGTCCTCTACGACCATTGCATCGCTGGAGGCTCTGCCTCGGGCATGACCACCGCCTACCCCTTCACGTCGGGCCAGTCACTTGGCAACTCCGGAGCCGGCTTCGTCATCAACGGCACAACCGCTTTCGTGGTCGACAACTGCGTGTCGGAGCGCAACCGGGCCGAGGGGCTTGTCTCGGTGGGCGTGGCCAGTGGCAGGATCATCGGAGGGGTCTATCGGGACAACGCGAGTTACGGCGTCAACCTCTATCCAGGAACGGCACCTGACGTGCGCTTCGTGGGCCTCCCGCTGACAAGTGGCAACCACGGCGGCTGGGCGGTAGGGGCTTACGCTTTCCGCGGCGTGGGCGCGGTCGGAAACCTGCCGGGCCGCGTGGGGGCTGCCCCACCCGTGCCCGCATCCAACGACTGGGTCACCAACCCCCTCCCAGTGCCCGTTGACATCTACGTCGTCGGCGGCGTCATCACAGACGTGTACATCCAAGACAATTCGAGCCTTGGCCCCATGAGGCTCGTTAGTCTCGCGCCCCAGGAACGCATCGCCATCACCTATTCGCAAGCGCCTACCGCTTGGGTGTGGAAGGTCACATGACGCTCGTGGCCGGCGCGCAAGGAAGGCACCGCTCCAGCGCCTGATGGCACCTACGGAGAAGTGGTCTTGGGCGACCCGCGTGACGTAGTGGATGTGGTTGTGACATTGGGCGATCCACGTGAGGTGGTGGACGTGGTCGCGGACCTAAGGGCATCCGGTCTTATGCGCCGGACCGCTTGCTGTACGACGGCGTCAGTCTTGTCAGGATCGAACGAGGTCGGAGGTTGCGGCGCCCTACCGTTGCGGACGTCAGTCTGTTGTCGCGGGCACAGGTTCTGGGCGGGGCCCATCGGGGACATGACGCGAGCGCACGCTCCACGAAAGAGGCGGTGGCGCGTCGTCCCCCCCATCTGCTCGAGGTAGACGGTCGAGTCTTGGACCTCAATCCTGGAGCTGGGCGTTCCGATGCTGCGGGGGAAGCGGGCGCCTGGCCTGTCACACACTGCTGCGCCCTTCGTGAGCCTGAAGAGCAGATCTCCAGTTGGAAGCACCTCCACCGCCGAGTTCGGCCGGACCTCGCAATCGGCGGGGTCGTCCCTCAACCTGAAGCGAGCAGCTCCGGTGTCATCGGTAATCAGTAGAGCACCTGCCCGGATCTCGTCACCGCCTGCCGTTCGGCGCCCGTCGAGGGTCGCCTGCTGATTCAGGACGTCGACGATGTCGCCTACCAGCGCAGCTTTCCCTCGATTTCCCGAGCCCCCAGAGTCGCCCGGACACGCGACGAGGAGGAAGGCGGAGAGTACGGCCGTCACCCGAGCGAGGCCAGTCCCCATCAGCTCCGCACTGTATCCATGATCTGTCGGATGGTGGAGCTGGAGTTGCCGAGTGCCAGCAGGAACACGGTCAGGAGGAGCTTGTAGGCGAGAAACTCTCCCCAGCGGCAGGCAGCCAGGAAGTAGGCCGGAGCGTGATCCGGATCCTCGAGCTTGATGGCCGGTTTGGGACGGAAGGCGACTGCGATGCTCGTTGCCAGTGCATTGAGCACCACGGTCACAGTTTTCTCCACGTCCAGGACCGCCTGTCGCGACCAATCGATGCGGCTCACCGGGCGCGCCGCCGACGCCTGAGCCCGCTCAGGGCCCCTCCTGGCCCGGAGCAACAGTGCAGGGACCGACCGGAGCAGGGTGGCGCCTGCCAGCAGCATCAGGAGGGTGATCAGCGGGTGCAGAGGCCGGACGAGATAGCCGCCCATGGCGCGGTAGAAGAGAACGTCGAGCAGGCGCCCGACGACGTCGTCCCTCTCCCTGCTCTCGATGGACAGCAATTCGTAGCGGGCGTCGTTGGCGAGAGAAAGGTCCCCTCGTTCTTGTGCGCTGCGTTCGATCAGTTTGAGGATCGCCTTCTGAGGGTTCCGGCCGCGGACGGCGTTCACGGCTCGCACGTCCATCGACAGATCCCGCACCGAGAGCTGATCCATGAACAGGCTCGAACCTTGGAAGATGACCCCTTCCAGGGAGATCGAGCCGGAGCTGGAGAGGTTCGTCAAGCTGACGTCGCCCTCGAAGACAGCACCGTCGAACTCGAGGACGCCGCCGCTCGTCATGCGGTCGAAGGCAGCACCAGCACGCAGCCTGAGGAGTCGAAAGCTACCTCCGGCCCTGAATTCGGACCCTCGGAAGCTGGGACCATCGTTGAACTCGGCCAGCAGAAAGCTGACGCCATCGGTGAAGAACACACCGTCGAAGTCGCTGGCAGCGGCGAACTGAAGCTGGACGAAATCGGCTTTGGCCTCGAACTTGGCGCTCCTGAAAGTGGCGTTGCCAACGAAGGAGGCGCCGCCGAACGACACGTCGCCGAGAAAGCGAGCCGCGGTTAGATCGGCGGTCATCAGGAATCGGGTGGCCTCGAAGTTGGCGCGGTCCCTGAAGACGGCGCCGCGCAGCTCAAGGGGTCCCTCGACCGTCGAGTTGCTCACCTCTACGATCCTCTCGAAGACCAGATCCGCCGCCTTCAGCGAGCCGGTGAACCGGCAGCGCTGGCAGCGGAAAGGACGTGTGAGCGTGCCGAAGGAGCGGAGGTCGACGTCTCCCTCCACGGTGGCGCCTACCAGATCGATGGGCTCGCCTCTAGCCGCCCGTCGTCCGAGCTCCTGCGACGAGATCCGGGTTTCGGGCGCCGGGGGGTTGGTGCCAGCTTGGCCCGAGGCCGATCCGCTCCCGGATAAAGAGCAAGCGAGTGCCGCCACTCCGGCCCAGCCGGCCACCCGCAGCTGACATCGTTCGGCGAGGTGCGGCATCAGGGAGCGGGACGGATCGCGTTCCAACCCTAGCCAGCTAGCTGGGCCCCTGCAGGCATTCGCTCAGGGGAAGAAGACCCGCCTGATCGCGTAGGGCAGGGGCAGGGGGATGTCCCCGCCGGCGCCGTAGGCCACGGCGGTGTCGGTGCCGTTGAAGCTGTTGCGCACGTACCACACCCCGTTGCGGAACACGGCCATGTCGGCGGTGTTGTCGCCGTCGTAGAGACCGGGAGCGGGCACGTCGCCGCTGGTGCCGTAGCCGAGGGCGGTGTCACCCCCGGTGCTGCGGTTGACGTACCAGACGCCGGCCCGGAACACGGCCTTGTCCACCTTTCCATCGCCGTCGTAGTCGGCGGGCACGGGGA
>JALZJC010000165.1 GCA_030859945.1 Actinomycetota bacterium
ACGGGCGGCTTCCCGCCAGTCGCCTACCGGGGAGCCGGAAGTTCCACTTCTTTCTCGACGACGTGATCGACACCCTCAAGCAGCACATGATCACCCCGCCGGCACCTCCGCCGGCACGGCGCTCCCCAGTCAAGCGCGGCACCTCAACTGCCGCCAAAGCGAAAGCCAGCAAGGCCACCAAGAAGCGCTCGCGATAGAGCAAGCCGGTGTGCGGCTCCAACGCTTGGCCGCGACTTCTTGTGTCTTTTTCGTGTCCTGGCGGTGTCCTAGCGCCGCCCAAGCGACCGCCCGTCGGCCAGAAAAACTGTCTGACCTGGACTTTTATGTGGAGGCGGCGACCGGAATCGAACCGGTGTACAGGGCTTTGCAGGCCCTTGCCTAAACCACTCGGCCACGCCGCCGGACCGAGCGAATGGTAACCCCGATGGCCGTGCCCCCAACCCGGGCCGGGGCCTGTCGAGCCCACCCGGGACCCAGCAGAGACCGAGTGGGCGAAGAGGACGGCTGGGGCGCTGGCCTCGGCGGCTCGGGACCTGGAGCCCACGGCCTTGCTGACAGCGTCCATTCGGCACTACATCTGTACCGAGCCCCCGTGGTCGCTCGCTCGCGCACGGGGCGGGAGCAAGCATGAACGCCGAGGTGGAACCTCGAACGCCCACTAGTCCCGGCGATAGTGGGCCTCCATCACAAAGAACAGGGGGCGCTCGCCGGAAGCGGGTGCTGGCCGGCGTCCTGGCCCTCACCCTGAGCCTGGTGGTGATCGCCGGCGCCCTGTGGTGGGTCCTGGGCCGCGCCGGCGTGCGGCTCATGGCTGGTCCCAACCAGCCCGTGAACCAGGACGCCAGCATGGTCCGCGCCCACAACTCACCCACCATCGCCGTGAGTCCAACCGACAGTCGGTTCTTGGCGGTGGCCGGGCGGATCGACCGGCCCAGCTACTCGGCGAGCGTCCACGTGTCCCGGGACGGCGGCCGGACCTGGTCCGACTCCAAGCTGGCTCTCCCGCAGGGCCAGTCCCGTCCGTTCGAGCCCCAGCCTGCCTTCGACGGCCAGGGCTCGCTGTTCGTCCTCTTCTCCACCCTGGAAGGGCAAGGTCTCATCCCCAACGGTCTGTGGCTCGAGAGCTCTGAGGACGGAGGCCGGACCTTCTCTCCACCCGTGAAGGTGGCCGACCGGTTCACCTACCAGCCTCGCCTGGTGATCAACCAGACGTCGGGGAACGTCCACGTCACCTGGCTCCAGGCCAGCGAGGCGGTCGTTCCCGAGGTGGCTGCGTCGCTCGACCAGCCATCTCCGGCAAAGCCGGCGCCCGGGCTCGGGCCCCCGCCCAACCCCATCGTCATGGCCACCTCCCGTGACGGAGGCGCAACCTTCCCGGAACGGGCCCAGGTGAGCGATCCCCGTCGCGAGCGGGTGGGGGCGGCCTCGCCCGCCATCGCCCCCAATGGTGACCTCTATGTCCTCTACCAGGACTATGGCGGCGACGTCACGGATTTCCAGGGCCTGCCGGGCGGTGTCTACAGGGGGGCGTTCTCACTGGTGGTGAGCCGCTCCACCAACACCGGCTCGAGCTTCTCCACCGCCGGGGTGGCAGAGAGCGCCGCGGTGCCCTTCGAACGGTTCCTCGTCTTCCTGCCCAAGTTCCCGAGCCTGGCCATCGACCCTCGCAAGGGGACGCTCTACGTGACCTGGTCCGACAATCGCAACGGTGACGCCGACGTGTTCGTGCGCCACTCCGACGACGGCGGTGAGACCTGGTCACGACTGGCCACATTGGACAACCACGACGATGAACCCCGCCACCAGCAGTACCTGCCCAAGGTTGGGGTAGCTCCCAATGGCCGTGTGGACGTCCTCTTCCTCAACGGGAACGACAGGTCGGAAAGCCTCCTCACACTTGCGGTGCTGGCCAGCAGTGTCGACGGAGGCAGGACGTGGGAAGCCGTAGCCGTTTCCAGCGATGCTTTCGACGCCCGCATCGGCCCTCGCAATGGGCCTAGAGACGCCGATGCAGCAGGGGAAGCCGACACGGGTACCACCCTCGGCTTGGTGTCCACCAACGATGCCGCCTACACCGTCTGGGCCGACAGTCGCCGGGGTACCACCGAAACGGGCAACCAGGACCTGTTCTTCGCTCCCGTACGCGTCACGCGTGAGTAGCCTCGACCCATGAGGGTGGCCTTTGTCGGCAAGGGTGGTGCGGGAAAGTCGGCCATCGCCGGGACCTTTGCCCGGGCCCTGGCCCGCCAGGGGGAGTCGGTGTTGGCCATCGACTCGGACCCGATGCCCGGCCTGGCCTTCTCCTTGGGTCTGGCGGTGACCGAGGCCCCCCCCATCCCGGACGACGCCGTGGTGGAGCGGGGAGAGGGCGAGTCGGGCCCCCGCTTCAAGCTTCGACCCGACCTCAGCGGCGCCGAAGCCGTGGAGCGCTACGCCGTAACCGGTCCCGACAGCGTACGCTTCCTCCAGTTCGGCAAGCTGCGGGGCCACGTGGGTCCCTTGGTCCGGGCCCAGTTCGCCTTCCGCCAGATCGTGAACGACCTTCCCGAGGATCGTTGGAGCCTGGTGGGCGACCTTCCCGGCGGTACCCGCCAGGCTTTCACGGGCTGGGGCGGCTACGCCCGGCGGTTCCTCGTCGTGGTCGAGCCCACGGCCAAGTCGCTCCTGTCGGCCCGCCGGCTGGCCCGCCTGGCCCTCACCGACGACGGCTCTCACGAGGTGGTTGCCGTGGCCAACCGGGTCCGCGGGCCCGCCGACGTGGACACCGTGCGCAAGCGCACGGGCCTGGAGGTCGTGGCCGCCGTGCCCTGGGACGAGGACTTCGCTGAGGCCGAGCGGCGGGGCAAGGCGCCCTTCGACGCTGCGCCGGAGTGCGCCGCCGTCCGGGAGATAGAGTCGATGGTGGGCCGTCTCGTCAACGAGCCGGTATGAGCAAGGAGCCTCTATGAGACTGGCACTTCAATGAGACTGGCAGTGGTGGGCAAGGGCGGCTCGGGCAAGACGACCACTTCCGCCGTGGTGGCTCGCACCTTGGCCCGCCAGGGTTTGTCCGTAGTGGCCCTCGACTGCGACTCCAACCCCAATCTCGGCATCTCCCTCGGCGTCGGTGACGACGAGACGGACCGCCTGGTGTCCATGCGCCAAGCCCTCGACGAGGGCGAGGAGGAGGCCCACGCCCCGAGCTGGGACCAGCTCATGGACCGCTTCGGCTCCGATGCCCCCGACGGCGTCCGCCTGGCCGTGGTGTCGCGCATCGACAACCCCGAACCCGGCTGACTGTGATGTGGGCTCTCACCTGAGCAGTTGCTCGGGAGCGTCGAGTTCAAGGACTCAGCCGTGATCGCCGATCTCGAGGCCGGTATCGGCACCCTCACCCGCCTGGACAACGAGCGTGTCGATGCCGTACTGGTCGTGGTCGAGCCCACCCCCAAGTCCATCGAGGTAGGCACGCGAGCTGCGGCGGTGGCGAAGGAGAAGTCCCTCGGGCGGGTGGTGGTGGTGGCCAGCCGGGTACGGGGTGAGGACGACCTCGCCGTCATCCGCTCCGCCTTCCCCGGGCACGAGGTGGTGGCTGTCCCCGACGACCCGGCCATCGTGGAGGCCGACCGCAACGGCGTGGCGCCCCTCGACGCCAACCCCGAGGCGCCGGCGGTGACAGCCCTCGTGGCGTTGGCCCAGAGCCTGGGCCCCGCGGCGTAGGCCGGAGCGCTCGATTCTCCAGGGGCCGTCCAGCCGTCCATGAGAACGCCCGAAACCGGTCATGGGCGCGGGGTGGCGACGAGCGATTTCTCCTTCCTCACCGTACCGGAGCGCATTGACGACTGGCGCAAGCTGCTCCTGTACGGCGCGGCATCGGACGCGGGCGTCCTGGCGGCCCTGCCCGCCACCGCCACTGAGGTGGCCGATCGTCTCGGCCTCGAGGGCCATGCCACGCGGGTGGTGCTCGACGCTCTGGCCGTGTGGCAGGTGGTGGAGGCGAGGGACGGCCGCTACGAGCTCGGCCCGGGCGCCCCGAGAGAAGGGGAAGCCGCGGTCGTCCGCCATCACGCGCGATCGATCCAGCGCTGGAGCGTAGATCTCCATGACCGACTCTCCGGGCGGCCCAGGGAAGACCAGCGTGGCCGCCCCATGCAGCTCGACCTGTGGCTGGACGCCTTGGCCACCAACGCTCGCACCCTTGCGGGTCCGGTTGCCGACGCCTGCCTCGATCACCTCCCCAATGCCCAGAGCCTGCTCGACCTCGGGGGAGGTCATGGTGAGTACGCGCTCGAGTTCGCCCGGCGGGGACTCGACGCCACCATGCAGGACCGTCCCGAGGTGGTGGAGATCGCCCAGCACCGGGGGCGGCTGAGCGCCGCAGGGGTGCATCTCTTCCCTGGTGACTTCTTCGAGACGTTGCCCGAGCGACAGTTCGACATCGTCCTCTGCGCCGGCTTCACGCACACCTACGGGCAGGATCGCATCCAGGAGCTGCTCCAGCGGATCAAGCCCATCACGTCACCCGACGGCGGGGTGGCCATCGTCACCTTCCTCCGTGGCCACGACCCCATGGTCGCCGTCTTCGCCGTCCAGATGTTGCTGGCTGCCAGCGGGGCCGACACCCACGCCAAGGACGACTACGACCAGTGGCTCGGCCAGGCCGGCTTCTCCTCACCGGATGTGATCGACATCGGGGAGCGGCCCCAGGCCCTCCTCCTTGCCGCTCCCCGTCGGCAATGAGCGCAGTTGCGGATGCCAGCCCCGAGGGCTCTCGAGTGAGCTGGCGCACGGCGGAGCCGGAGACCTTCACCGATCCCGATGTACAGGCCCGCAGGGCGGAGGGCAAGGAAGCCCGCCGGCGACGGCACCTCTTCATCTCCTACGTGGTGACCGTCTTCCTCCTCGTCACCCTGAACTTCTTCCTACCCCGCGCTCTGCCCGGCGATCCCATCTCGGCGCTCATCGAGCCGGGGGGGCAGAGCTACGTGCAAGACGACGTGCTGCGGGCCGAGCTGGAGGCCTACTACGACCTGGACCGCCCATTGACAGCGCAGTACCGCTCCTATCTTGCCAATCTGGCGCAGGGCGAGCTCGGTACCTCCATCCGTCACGGACAGCCGGTGTCGAAGCTGGTGAAGGAACGCCTGCCCTGGACGGGCCTCCTGGTCGTCTCGGCCATGGTCCTGGCCATGGCCTTTGGGTGGCTGGCCGGCATCCACTCCGGTTGGCGCCGGGGGCAGCGTGTCGACCGGGGTCTCCTCGCCCTGTGCTCGCTGGTCGACGGGTTCCCTGTCTTCTTCGTCGGCTCCCTGGCCCTCCTCGTCTTCGCCGTCAAGCTGCGATGGTTCCCACTGGCCGGCGCCAGCACCCCCTTCTCGGGCGCCATGAGCCTCCCGGCACGGGTGGCCGACGTGGCTCATCACCTGGTCCTCCCCGCCACCGTCATGGCCGTCCAGTTCGCCGCCAGCGAGTACCGGCTCCTGCGGGGCAGCATGGTGGCCGAGCTGGGCTCGGACTACCTCCTGCTGGGACGGGCCAAGGGGCTTCGGGATCGACGGCTGAAGTATCGCTATGCGGCTCGCAATGCCCTCCTCCCGGTCGTGAGCCAGAGCGCCGTGCACTTCGCCTTCGCCCTGACATGGGCCGCCGTCCTCGTGGAAGCGGTGTTCGCCTACCGGGGCATGGGCGGTCTCACCGCCGAATCTGTCGCCTTCCGCGACTACCCGGCGCTGCAAGGCTGCTTCCTGGTGCTCAGCCTGGTGGTGGTGAGCGCAAACTTCGTGGCCGACGTGCTCTACCGCCGCCTCGACCCCAGGACAGCCTCGTGAGGACCTTGCGCTCACCGGCGCTCCTGGGCGGCGCAGGGATCGTCGTCGTCCTCGTGCTGGTGGCCCTGCTGGCTCCGGCCGTGGCTCCTCACGACCCCCTCGGCCTGTCCGGTGATGCTCTCGAGCGGCCGTCGTCGAGTCACCGCTTCGGCACCAACAACATCGGTCAGGACATCTGGTCTCAGATCGTGTGGGGCACGCGGGCCTCGCTGACGGTGGCCGTGGGGGCGGCCACCCTCGCCGTGCTGCTCGGCTTGCTGGTCGGCGCCGGAGGCGCCCTGGTGGGCGGGGGAGCCGACCTGGTGGCCACGCGGGTGGTCGACGTCTCCCTGGCCGTCCCCCGCCTTCCACTCCTGATCCTCGCCTCGGCCCTGGCCGGCCCCAGCCGGGTCAACGTGACCGTCCTCATCGGGCTCCTGACCTGGCCCATCATGGCTCGCATCCTTCGCAGCCAGACGTTGAGCATTCGCCAGCGCGGCTTCGTGGCCGCGGCTCGGGGCTTCGGCGGAGGGAGCCTCTACACCCTCCGCCGTCACGTGGCGCCGGCCCTGAGCCCCATGGTGGTGGCCGGCCTGGTCACGATCGCGGCCCGCGCCATTCTCCTCGAGGCCAGTCTGGCCTTCCTGGGCCTGGCTGATCCCACCAGCGTGAGCTGGGGCCTGATGTTGAACAAGGCCCTCGCTCATCCCGGGATCTACTTCACCCCCATGTGGCCGTGGTGGATCCTCCCGGCCGGCTTCGCCATCACCCTGGCCGTGGTGGGATTCACCTTCCTGGGAGTGGGCCTCGAGCCGGTCCTCAACCCCCGTTGGAAAAGGACGTCGTGAGCGCCCTCGGTGCAGGGCCGCGCCAGTTCGCAGAGGAAAGGAGCAACCAAGTGAACAACGAGATGAACATGGACCGGAGGACGTTCCTGCGTCTCGCCGCAGGCACCACGGGCGCGCTGTATCTGGGCGCCTGCAGCGAGGACAGGGACACCACCGAAGGGCAGGGGCAGAGGGCCGGGGAGCTGCCGTCGACGCCTCGGCCCACCATCCGCCTGGCGGGAGGGGACCAGGGGTTCCCCTCACCGTTCGCCTACCGGAGGGGGCCTGGGTACGTGCAGATGAGCTACCTCTACGACACGCTGCTGTGGACCGACTCCACCGGCAATTTCATCCCGTGGCTTGCCGCCAGCCACCAGCGGTCGCCTGACGGACGCCGCTACACCTTCGAGCTACGCGAGGGAGTGAAGTGGCACGACGGGCGCGACCTCACCGCCGATGACGTGGCCTTCACCTTCCAGTACTTCCAATCCCAGAGGCTGTCGCCTCAGGTCATCGTCCAGCCCGAGGTCGAGGGGGGCAGGATGGACGTACGGGCCATCGGGGCGCGCACCGTGGAGTTCAACCTGCCCCAGCCCACCGTCACCTTCATCGACTTCGTGGCCGCCGCTGTTCCCATCGTGCCCAGGCACATCTGGTCACAGGTCCAGAACCCCACGACGGCCGCCGATCCCAACGTGCTGGTGGGCACGGGCCCCTACCGCCTGGAGTCCTACTCCCAGGGGCAGGGAGCGTACGCCTACAACGCCAACGATGAGTACTTCCTGGGCCGTCCCTTCGTGAAGCGCCTCGAGAACCGCCCGGTCGGCGATCCGCTGACTGCCCTACAGGCCGGCGAGCTCGACGCCGCGGGCCGCCCAGGGCTGCGTCCGGAGGCGCTGGCGGCGTTCGGCGCCGACCCGAGCTTCGAGGTGCTGAAGGGCCATGTGGGGGACATGATGACCGCCCTGTACTGGAACCTGGCCAAGGGAGGCGCCCTGGCCGACGTCAGGTTCCGCCAAGCGTGCGCCAAGGCCATCGACAGGGAGGACCTGGTGAGGCGCCTGTTCGGGGGCAACGGCACACCGGGAAACCCGGGCTGGATCCCGCCCACCGACGGCTTCTACGCCCCGGTCGAGCAGTACCGGTTCGACCTGGCCGCCGCCAACCGCACGCTCGACGACGCCGGCTACAGGAGGCCGAGTCCCGATGGCGTGCGTCAGGGCCCTGACGGGCGCCCGCTGCGCTTCGGGCTCCTGGTGAGCAACGAGCCGGGGCCGCCCATCGGGGATCTGCTGGTGCGAGCCTTGCGACCGATCGGGGTCGAGCTGGTTCCCCAACCCGTGGACGCGCCAACGCTCAACCAGCGGGTGATCAGGGGTGATGCCGAGATGTCCGTCATCGGCTCGGGTGGCCTGCACGGCTACCCCGACTACCTACGCCGGTCCTATTCATCGAAGACCCAGAACACCCAGCACGCCCAGGGCTACGTCAATCCCGAGGTCGACTCTCTGGCCGACCAGCAGCTCGTGACCCTCGACGAGGCCGAGCGCAAGCGGATCGTCGCCCGCATCCAGGAGATCATCGCCCGTGACGTTCCCCTGCTCCCGCTCTACTACCCGGACAACCTCCACGTCTTCAAGAAGCCGGTGTTCGACCAGTGGTACTTCACGCCTGGAGGCTTTGCCGGCAACATCCCCGTCGCCGCCAACAAGCACGCCTTCGTCACAGGGGTGAAGACCGGCGTCGAGGTACGCAAGAGCCAGTGACGAGCCCGGTCAG
>JALZJC010000025.1 GCA_030859945.1 Actinomycetota bacterium
GGCCGAGCGGTTCGGCTTGGAGACGGCCATGACCGTCGACGCCCGCAGGGCGGGAGCCCGGATGGTCGAGGTGGAGGTGGGCATGGACCACCGCCATCGGGGGCGGTCCATGGCCGGCTTCGGTCACCGGGCCCGCCAGGGAGCGGACATCGTCAGGGCCCTCTGGCCCCGCCTCACCAGCTCGGGCCAACGGGTGGCCGCCATCGTGACCGTCTTCGCGGTGATGGCCGCCGCCGCCGTGTGGGCCGGTGGCCGCTCGGAGCACTCGAGCGTGGGCCTGGCCGCCAAGCCCGCCAAGGTGGTCCTGTTCGGAGTACCCGGATTGAGCGTGGACGATCTCGGTACCGGGACCATGCCCAATCTGGACGGCCTGGTCCGTGGTGGAGCCGTGGCCGCCACCACGGTGCGCACCCTGTCCGACCACCCGTCCACCGTCGAGGGCTACGCCACCCTCGGGGCCGGGAGCCGGGCCTGGGCCGGTGGGGAGGCCGTCGTGGCCGAGGCTCGGGCCGCCGACGCCGGGGTGTCGGGGTCGGGCCGCGGCAGGGTCGTCGTCCCCGAAGCGGCCCGCACCATCGCCCTCAACGAGCGCCGGTCGGTGTCGAGCACGCCCGGCGCCCTCGGTGACGCTCTGCGGGGGGCGGGCCTGCGAACCGGCTTGGTCTCCGCCAACGCCGGTGGTGGGTCCCCCAGCAGCCCGGGCGCCATCGCCCTCATGGGCTCCGACGGGTCGGTGGACGTCGGTCACCTGGGTGGCGACCTCGCCGACCCCGGCGCCCTGGGCCGGGAGGTGGCCGCGGTCCTGGACGAGGCCCACGTGGTGCTCGTGGACGCCGCCGGCACGGACCAGGCCCCGGCGCCGGCGCTGGCCGCCGCCGATCGGGCCCTCGGGCAGGTGGCGGGCCTGGCCGGTCCCGACGTCCTGCTCCTGGTGGTGTCGGTCTCCCCGCCCGGGCAGGACTGGCGCCTCACGCCCATGGTGGCCAGCGGCCGGGGCGTGACCCAGGGCCGCTTGCATTCGCCGTCGACCCGTCGCCCGGGCCTGGTGACCCTGACCGACGTGGCCCCGACGGTGCTCCAGGCCCTGGGCGCCGAGATCCCCGGCGCCATGGTGGGTCACGCCCTCCGGTACCGGCCCGGAGGCACCGGGCTGCTCCGGGACCTGGATCGTGACGCCTCCCTCCGGGAGGACCTCTACTCCCGGGTCGTCTACGGCTACATCGCCTTCCAGGCGGTCGTGTACCTGCTGGCGATACTGGCCCGGCGGCTGGGCTGGATGGAGCGGGCGGGCGCCACGCTGCGCGTCTTGGTGCTGGCCTTCGCCGCCTGGCCCCTCGCCACCTTCGCGGCGTGGGCCGTCCCCGGGATCACTCGCCTCGGTGGCGGGCTCATCGTGCTCCTACTGGGGATCGACGCTCTCGTGGTGGCTGCCGCCGTTCGGGCCCGTGGACACCCGCTCTCGCCCTTGACATGGATCTGTGGCGCCACGGTCGCTCTGCTCGTCGTCGACGTGGCCACCGGCGCCCGGCTCCAGCTCTCGAGCTTCCTCGGCTACTCCGGCCCCTACACGGCAGGGCGGTTCTCCGGCTTGGGCAACGCGGCCTTCGCCGCCCTGGCGTCGAGCACAATCGTGATCGCCGCGGTCCACGTCCATCGCGCCCCCCGGCGACGGGAGGCGCTGGTGACGGCGGGGGCGCTGCTGGCCCTGGTGGCCCTTGTCGACGGCGCTCCCTCGCTCGGCGCCGACGTGGGTGGCATCCTCACCCTCGTCCCTGTGTTCGGCCTCACCTTCCTGGCCCTGGCCGGCAGGCGCCTGTCGTGGCTCACTGTGCTGGGGGGTGCGGCGGTGACGGTGGCAGGAGTGGCCGTTGCCACCGGCGTGGACATGCTCAGGCCTCCGGATGCCCGCACCCATCTGGGCCGGTTGGTGGGCCGGATCCAGGACGAGGGACTGGAGCCGCTCCTCACCACCCTGGCCCGCAAGGCCGAGGGAAGCCTGCGCACGTTCGACTCACCATGGTCTTGGGCCATCCCGGTGATCTTCCTCTACGGGCTCTACGTGCTGCTGCGGGCTCGGGGTCTGCCTGGGCCGTTGGCCGACCGCTCTGCGCTGAGGGTGGGGGCTATCGCCATGGTGTCGACCGGGCTGCTCGGCTGTCTCCTCAACGACTCGGGCGTGGCCGTGACGGCGGTGGTCTTCGTCTACATCGCTCCGTTCCTCACTCTCCTGATCCTGCACCGCCCGGTGGAGCCGGTGCTGCTCGAGCCGGCGTCGACCCGGCCCACGGACCCGGCCGCCGGCGCCGCCACCGGCACCGTGCTGCTGGGCCGTTGACCGTCGCCCTGGCGGCGGCTGTGGGGTACCTGGCCGGCCGCCTCCTCTGGGTCCTCCTTCGCCCCTCCTGGGTCACCGGTGGTCTGCTTCGCCAGAACCATCGTGGCCATGCGGTGGCCACCGCCGCGGGCGTGGTGCTGCCGCTGACCGCGGTGCTCGTGGAGGCTGGGCGGGCCCTGGCCGGCGCCGCAGGTGTCGGCTCCGGCGCCGGGCTGGCCGAGGAGCGGTTGGCCGTGGTGGTCACCGCGCTCGGCCTGGGGCTCCTGGGTGTCCTGGACGATCTGGTTGACCCGGGGGAGGTGCGAGGCTTCGCCGGCCACCTCCGGGCGCTGGCGCGTGGTCAGCTCACCGTTGGTGGGAGCAAGCTGATCGGTGGTGCCGGGGTGGCGTTGGCGGCCGTGGCCATCGCCGCCGGGCCCGGTGTGTCCCCGGGCCGCCTCCTGGCCGACGCGGCCCTGGTGGCTCTGGCCGCCAACCTGGGGAACCTCTTCGACCGGGCCCCGGGGCGGGTCATCAAGGTGGGACTGGCCTCGTTCCTGGTCCTGGCCGTGGGCACCGCGGGGGCGGTCGTCCTGACCGGGGCCGCCGTGGTGGTCGGCGCCGGCGCCGCCCTGCTCGTCGACGATCTCCACGAGCGCCTGATGCTCGGTGATGCCGGCGCCAACGTGCTGGGGGGCGTGCTGGGCATGGGCGTGGTGCTGGCGTGCTCACCAGCGGCCCGCCTCGTGGTCCTCGCCGTGGTGGCGGCCCTGAACGCGCTCAGCGAGGTGGTCTCCTTCAGCCGGGTCATCGGCTCCGTGGCTCCCCTGCGGGCCCTCGACCGGGCCGGTCGCCGGCCTCCGCGCTGACCTGCGCCGGGGAGGGTACGGTGGGAGCCCGTGGTCAAGCACATCTTCGTGACGGGGGGCGTGGCTTCGTCGCTGGGCAAGGGGCTCACCGCCTCGTCGCTCGGTCGGCTCCTGAAGAGCCGGGGCCTTCGGGTGACCATGCAGAAGCTGGACCCGTACATCAACGTGGACCCGGGCACCATGAACCCGGTCGAGCACGGCGAGGTGTTCGTCACCGAGGACGGCGGTGAGACCGACCTCGACCTTGGTCACTACGAGCGCTTCATCGACGAGGCGCTGCACCGGGACTCCAACGCCACCACCGGCTCCATCTACCAGTCCGTCATCGCCAAGGAGCGTCGAGGCGACTTCCTGGGCAAGACCGTTCAGGTCATCCCCCACGTCACCGACGAGATCAAGGAGCGCATCCGCCGCCTGGCCACCGAGGACGTCGACGTGGTGATCACCGAGGTGGGCGGCACGGTCGGCGACATCGAGATCCTCCCGTTCCTCGAGGCCATCCGCCAGTTCCGGAACCTGGGCCGCGAGAACGTCTGCTACATCCACCTCACCCTCGTGCCCTTCCTGGCACCGAGTGGCGAGCAGAAGACCAAGCCCACCCAGCACTCGGTCACCGAGCTGCGCAGCCGGGGCATCCAGCCCGACATCATCGTCTGCCGCTCGGCCCAGGCCATGTCCGAGGACCTGAAACGCAAGGTCTCCCTCCTCTGCGACGTCCCCACCCGGGCGGTAGTGAGCGCGGTGGACACCGACAACATCTACGAGGTGCCGCTGGTCCTGCACCTGGAGGGCCTCGACGACGAGGTGTGCCGGCTGCTGGGCCTGCCCGGTGAGCCCGACCTCGGGGAATGGGAGAGCCTGGTCGAGCGGGTGGAGGCGGCTTCCACGCCGGTGCGTATCGGCCTGGTGGGCAAGTACGTGCTGACCGACGCCTACCTCTCGGTGGTGGAGGCCTTGCGCCATGCCGGCTTCGCCCTCGGAGCCAGGGTCGAGGTCGACTGGATCCAGGCCGAGGAGGTCACCGGCCTCCTGGCCGAGGAGCGCCTCCGGGACCTCGACGGCATCGTCATCCCCGGTGGCTTCGGTGAGCGGGGGATCGAGGGGAAGGTGGCGGCGGCCGGCTATGCCCGCGAGCAGCAAGTTCCCTGCCTCGGGCTCTGTCTGGGGCTCCAGGTGATGGTGATCGAGTTCGCCCGCTGCGTGGCGGGTCTCGAGGACGCCAACTCCCGGGAGTTCGACAGCTCCTCCCCTCAACTGGTCATCGACCTCATGGACGAGCAGAGGGAGGTGGTCGACAAGGGGGGCACCATGCGGCTCGGCTCCTACGTGGCCCGCCTCTCCCCCTACTCCCAGGTGGCCCGGGCCTACGGCGACACGGTTGTCTACGAACGCCACCGCCACCGCTACGAGGTCAACCCCCGCCATCGCAGCCGCCTCGAGGCGGCCGGGCTGGTCTGCTCGGGTACCTCACCCGACAACCGGCTGGTGGAGTTCATCGAGCTGCCGGGTCATCCCTGCTGGATCGGCACCCAGGCCCACCCCGAGTTCAAGAGTCGCCCCAACCGTCCCCACCCGCTCTTTGCGGAGCTGGTGGGGGCGGCCCTGGAACGGGCCCGGGGAAGGGTCCCCCGCCTGATCGAGCTCGACGTTGCCGGCGTTCCGCAAGCTCTCTGAGCAACAGATCTGGGAGGGCGCCGTCATCACGGTGGCCCAGGGTCGCTTCGCCTCGCCCGACGGCGACGAGTTCGAACGCGACGTGGTCCACCACCCCGGTGCCGTGTCGGTGGTGCCCTTCCTGGAGGAGGAGCGGGCCGTGCTGCTCCTCCGCCAGTACCGGGCCGCCGTCGACGGTGAGTTGCTTGAGATCCCGGCCGGCAAGCTCGACGTGGACGGGGAGGGGACCGAGGCCACGGCCCGCCGGGAGCTCGAGGAGGAGGTGGGCCTGCGTGCCGGCCGGCTCGAGAAGCTGGGCCAGTTCTACAACTCACCCGGCTTCTCGGACGAGTACTCAGTGGTCTACCTGGGCCGCGAGCTGGAGCGGTGCCAGACGTCGCTCCAGGGCGTGGAGGAGCAGCACATGACCGTGGAGCACGTCGCTCTCGACGATGTCCCCGGCCTCATCGCCTCGGGACAGATCGTCGACGCCAAGACCATCATCGGCCTCTGCCTGGCCCGCGAGGCCCTGGCCTGAGCCCTCGCACCTCTGCGGCCACGCCGCCGGCTCGTGATCGGCGACGGGTCAGTGCGGGAACTGCACCACCAAGCGGGGAGGATTGCTCAGCTCGGACACCCGCGGGCACCGAGAGCGGTTGAGCCCCCGCCCGAGACGGTCATGGGCCGATCGCTGGGATCCTCCACGAACGGCGGCGGCGTGGCCGTGCCGACCTCGTAGCGAGGCGTCCCGGACTGCGGCGGGATGCGGCCGCCGTCAGGTGTCGGGACACTAGCGGGCTCGAAGACGAAGGTCATGCGGTCGTAGCCTGCGTGGCTTCCCAGCCGGACGTCGACGAGGTGAGCCAAGCCACCGGCCTTGCCGCCGCTGACATTGCCGCAGCGAGTCCTCTCCGGCTCCCGAGGTGCGGCTCGGAGGGGAGGGCGCCGGCTCCGGCTTGCCACAGCTGGCTTGCCTTCCTCGCCACCGGCGGCGGTAGTCGGCGTACCGGCAGGGGCCGGGGCGGGGTTGGGCGGGCCACTGGCTCCCAGCGCAGGGGTGTCCCGCTTCGGGGTGCTGTTGCACGCCACCAGCACCATGGCGGCCATGACGAGGAGGGTGAGACCCTTCACGCCCGCCCTGGCGCCGGTCCGCAGGTTCCTCGGCAAGCTCCGCATGGTGGATGGCATCTGTCTCTCCTTTGTAGATCCGTGATCGATGGTGGGCCGACGGCGTAACGCGCTCATCTCCGTTCGGTAACGGTTCGGCAACAGCTGTCCCGATGGGGCGTTCACGACCTTCCGCTGGGAAACTGGGGAGCCATGCCGCCACCACCGTCGCCACCGTCGCCACCGCCACCGGGCGACGGCGTCGATCCCGGGACGCTGCGCCCCTCCCGGGCCTGGTACGGCGTGGCCGGAGTCATCGTGGCCGTCGGCCTCGCTGGCGCCGCCCTCCTGGCTTCCTCCGTCATCAAGAACCTGACCGGCGTGTCCCGTTTCAGCACCAGCCGTCCTGTCGAGGCCAGCCTGCGGGCCGGCCACGAGGGCACGATCTACGCCAGCCTCGCCCCCGGCCCCGCCTCGTTCAGCCCCGAGCCGACCTGCGAGGTGGTCGACGTGGCCACCGGTGCGTCGGTGCCCACGACCTCGGCCTCGTCGGTGACGCTCACGCTGGGGGACGACGAGTTCCGGTCGCTGGTCAACTTCGAGGTCGATCACGACGGTCGTTACCGCGTCAGCTGTTCGGCCGACACGACGCGCACCGTCGGGATGGCGGTGGGACCTCGCATCGGCATCCTCAGCAGCATTGGCCGCGTTCTCGGCGCCGTCGCCGTGGTCGTGGTGAGCCTGGCTCTCGCCGCCGCCACCATCGCCGTCACCGCCGTCAAGCGCAGCCGGCACCGCCGGCGCCTCCAGGGGCTCGCCTGATCGCGGGCACCACGACCGCTACCGTGGCCCCGTGATCGTCGGCGTCCCCGCCGAGACCAAGGCGGGGGAGAACCGGGTAGCCCTCACGCCCGACGGCGTGCGCGAGCTCACTGCTCACCACCACCGGGTCCTGGTGGAACGGGGGGCCGGGGAGGGGTCGGCCATCCCCGACGCCGACTTCGCGGCCGCCGGCGCCAGCCTCGTCACCGCAGACGAGGCTTGGGGCGCGGAGCTGGTGGTCAGGGTGAAGGAGCCGCAGGCCGCCGAGAACCACCACCTGCGGCCCGACCAGGTGCTGTTCACCTACCTCCACGTGGCCGCCTACCCCCACGTGGGCAAGGCGCTGCTGGCCGCGGGCACCACGGCCCTGGCCTACGAGACGGTGCAGCTCGACAACGGCGCCCTGCCCCTCCTCGCTCCCATGAGCGAGGTGGCGGGTCGCATGGCGGCCCAGATCGGCGCTCATTACCTGGAACGGCCCGCCGGAGGCCGGGGCGTGCTCCTGGGCGGCGCACCCGGCGTGCGCCCGGCCCGGGTTGTGGTGCTCGGGGCCGGGAGCGTGGGCTGGAACGCGGCCTGGATCGCCCAGGGGATGGAGGCCGAGGTGTGGCTGCTGGACAAGAACCTCGACCGGCTGCGCTACGTGGACCAGATCCACAAGGGCCGGATCCTCACCCTGGCCTCGAACCGGGGGACGGTCGAGCGGGCGGTGGCCGAGGGCGACCTCGTGATCGGGGCCGTGCTCGTCCCCGGCGGGAAGGCTCCGGTGGTCGTGAGCGAGGACATGGTGGCCACCATGAAACCGGGCTCTGTGATCATCGACCTCGCTGTCGACCAGGGTGGGTGCGTGCAGACCACTCGGGAGACGACCCACGACCGCCCCGTGTACGAGGACCACGCCGCCATCCACTACGCCGTGGGCAACGTCCCCGCCGCCGTGCCCCACACGTCCACATACGCCTTGACCAGTGCCACCCTCCCCTACGTGCTGGAGGTGGCCGAGCGCGGCGTGCAGGGCGCGGTGGAGGCCGATCCCGCGCTGCGCCTGGGCGTCACCACCGTGGGGGGCAGGGTCACCAACCCGGCGGTGGCCGAAGCCCTGGGCGAGGAGGCCGCCGACCCCGTGGCGTGCCTGGCCGGGGGCCGGGCCTACTAACATCGCTGGACCATGGCCAGTGACGCTCCCTCGGTCGAGATGCGCGCGCTCCTCGAGCGGGAGCGGGACGCGCTTCGCCACCAGCTCGAGGAGCTGGGCTTCGGCGGGGAAGGCAGTGGTCTCGACTACGACGCCAACTTCGCGGACACGAGCCAGGTCACGGCCGAGCGTGGGGAGGCCGAGGCGCTGGCCGGCAGCCTGCGGGAGGCGTTGGACGAGGTAGAGCGCGCCCTCGCCAAGTTGGACGAGGGCACGGGCACCTACGGGCTGTGCGAGGCGTGCGGCAGGCCCATCAACGCCCCCCGGCTGGAAGCCATGCCCGCCGCTCGGCACTGCATCGACTGCGCCTCGCAGCGCTGACCGCCGGAGACGGTTGAGCGTGCAACCGTCTGAACCGGCGCGCCAACCGATGAGCCGCCGCCACGTCCTGGTCCTCGTGGGCCTGGGGGCCCTCCTCGTCTACCTGCTCGTCCGCAGGGAGATCCTGGGCGAGAACGAGCTCATCTTCTTCGCCGTCCTCTTTCCCTCCGTGATCCTTCACGAGGTCTCTCACGGCGCCCTCGCCCTGGCATTCGGCGACGACACGGCCAAGCAGGCCGGCCGGTTGACGCTGAACCCGGTGCCTCACATCGACCCCTTCGGCACCGTCATCCTGCCCGCTCTCCTCCTCGTCACCACCGGCAGTGCCTTCGGATGGGCCAAGCCCGTTCCCGTCGACCCCAGCCGTCTCGACCATCCTCGCAACCAGACCGTGCTCGTGAGCCTGGTAGGGCCCGCGGTCAACATCGCCGTCGCCGTGGCCGCCGCCCTGTTGGTGCGCCTGGTGCAGGTCCACCCCGACGACTCCCTCCTCATCAGGACGGTGTTGTACCTGGGCCTGGTGAACGTGGTGCTGGCCGCCTTCAACCTCCTTCCCATCCCCCCTCTCGACGGGTCGGCGGTGGTGGAACGGTTCCTGCCGGATCGCTTGTGGCCCGGCTACCTGCGTTTCCGCAAGTACTCGATCTTCGTCCTGCTGGGCTTGGTGCTGCTGGTTCCCGGGGCCCTGTCCCGGGTGTTCGATCCCGTCATCGGTCTCTGGCAGCGACTGCTCGGGTGAAGGGGGGCCACGCCCTCCACCTCGGTCGCCGCTTCGCCGGTTCTCTGTTGCCCGGGGAGCCTTCTCCAGCTGATCGGGCCTGGGTGGTGACGATCCTGTCCGAGGAGGAGCTGTCGTTGTGGCGACGCATGAGCGCAGCCGATCGCCGTCACGCCGTCGGGGTGGCCCGCCGGGCCGGGGAGAGCCTTGGTGACCAGGAGGCGGGCCGGCCGGTGCTCGCCGCCGCGCTGCTGCACGACGTGGGCAAGGTGGTTCCCCGCCTCGGGACCTTCGGCCGGGTGGCGGCCACCCTCGTGGGGATGTGCGGCGCCCGGCGAGCGTCGCCCCGCATCGAGCAGTACCTGGCCCACGACCGCCTGGGGGGCGACCTGCTCGAGCAGGCCGGAAGTCATCCCCTCACGGTGGCCTGGGCCCGGGAGCACCACCACCCGCCCGAGCGCTGGAGCGTGCCGCCGGCGACGGGCCGAGCCCTCAAGGCCGCCGACGACGACTAGGCCGGGGGGAGAAGGCCCACCGCCTGCTTGGCCCTGGCCAGCGTCCGGGCGGCCACCGCCCCAGCCTTGGCCGCGCCCTTCTCCAGCACGGCCGCCGTGCCGGCGGGGTCGTCGGCCAGCTCCCGGTAGCGCTCCTGCACCGGCCGGAGGTACTCGATCACGGCCGCCGCGGTGTCGGCCTTGAGGGGGCCGTACCGGGTGTAGCCACTGGCGACCTCGTCGGGCGCACGAGAGGTCACCGCTCCGAGGATGGTGAGGAGGTTGGAGACGCCGGGCTTGGCCCCGCGGTCGTAGCGCACCTCGTCCTCGGTGTCGGTGACGGCCCGCTTGATCTTGCGCTCGATGTCGGCGGGCGCGTCGAGCAGGAGCAGTGTTCCCTGGAGGGAGGCCGACGAGGCGGACATCTTCTTGGCCGGCTCCTGCAGGTCCTTGACGCGGGCCCCCACCTTGGGGACCGTCGCCTCGGGCACCACGAGCACGTCTCCGTAGCGGCCGTTGAAGCGGAGGGCGATGTCGCGGCACAGCTCGAGATGCTGGCGCTGGTCGTCGCCCACGGGCACCCGGTCGGCGTCGTAGACGAGGATGTCGGCGGCCATGAGCACCGGATAGGTGAACAAGCCGGCGGAGACGAACTCCTGCTCCTGCGACTTGTCCTTGAACTGGGTCATGCGCCGGAGCTCCCCGAAGCTGGCCGTGCATTCGAGCAACCAGCACAGCTCGGCGTGCTCGTGCACGTGGCTCTGGATGAACAGGGTGCACACGTCGGGATCGAGGCCCACGGCCACGAGGCAGCGGGCCTGCTCCAGGGTGAGCGCCCGCAGAGCCGCGGGGTCGTGGTCCACTGTGAGGGCGTGGAGGTCCACCACGGGGAAGAAGCAGTCCGCTTGGTGCTGGTCCTCCACCCAGTGGCGGAGGGCGCCCAGGTAGTTGCCAAGCGTCACCGGTCCGGTGGGCTTCAGGCCCGACAGCACTCTCACCATGCCTCGATGGTATGCGTCGGTACCCGGCGTCTCCTCGGTATCCTCGGTCGATGCCGTTCGAGGTGCGCACCCCTGTGTTCGACGGGCCGCTGGACCTGCTCCTGCACCTCGTGGTCGGCGAGCAGGTCGACCTCTACGAGGTGCCCATAAGCCGTGTGGTCGACGCCTACCTGGCTCACCTGGAAGGGCTCGAGCAGCTGGAGCTGGAGGTGGCCACCGAGTTCCTTCTCGTGGCCGCGGCCCTGGTGGAGCTCAAGGTCCGCCGCCTCCTCCCCGGGCCCGTCACTCTCGACGTGGACGAGGAGGTCGAGCTGTGGTCGCAGCGCGACGTCCTGCTGGCCCGTCTCCTCGAGTGCAGGACCTACAAGCAGACGGCGCAGGCGTTGCAGGACCTCGCTCTCCGAGCGGGGCGATCCCGTCCCCGGGCGGCGGGGATGGAGGAGCGATTCGCCTCCCTCGTGCCCGACGCCCTGGCGGGTATCAGCCCCCAGGACCTGAGGAGTGCGCTGGAGCGAGCCCTCACCCCCCGTCCCTCTCCCCGCGTGCAGCTCGACCACGTGACGCCCGTGAGGGTCAGCGTGCGCGACGCCGTGGCCCAGCTCTCCGAGGAGCTTCCCGGGCTCGGTGAGACCAGCTTCCGCCGGCTAACCAACGGCCTGGGCGAGCGCCTGCAGGTGATCGTGCGCTTCCTGGCCGTGCTCGAGCTGTACAAGGAGGGCCTGGTGGAGCTGGCCCAGGGGGGAACCTTCGGCGAGCTGCGGGTGCGCTGGCTGGGCGACCGCTGGCTCGGCGAGGGGGGCCGGCTGGTGCCCGAATCGGTGGGGGAGTACCAGGGCTGATGCCCGGGCGGAGCGAGGAGCTGCGGGCCGTCGAGGCCGTGCTGATGGTGGTGGAGGAGCCGGTGGAGCCCGGCCTCCTGGCCGAGCTGCTGGAGGTGAGCCCGGCCAGGGTGGAGGAGCTGTGCGCCGAGCTGGCGGGCGCCTACGAGGAGGAGCAGCGCGGCTTCGTGCTGGTCCGGGTGGCCGGCGGCTACCGCTTCCAGAGCCATCCCGAGCTTGCGCCCTACGTGGAGCGCTTCGCGCTCTGGGGCCAGTCGGCCCGCCTCTCGGCCGCGGCCCTCGAGACCCTCGCCGTCGTGGCTTACAAGCAGCCCGTGTCCCGGGCCCAGGTGGCTGCCATCCGAGGAGTGGAGGTGGACGGCGTGGTCCGCACCCTGGAGCGGCGCGGCTACATCGAGGAGGTGGCCCGCGACCCGGGGCCGGGGCAGGCGGTCCTCTACGGCACCAGCCGCCTGTTCCTCGAGCGGCTCGGCCTCGACTCCGTGGAGGACCTCCCGCCCCTCGGCGACTTCGTGCCCGGCGCCCACGAGGTCGAGGTGCTGGAGGACGGGCTGCGCTCCGACCTTTGACCACCTCGGGCGCAGCGGGCCCGGAGCCAGGCGGTGAGCGGCTCCAGAAGGTGCTCGCTCGCGTGGGCTTCGGCAGTCGCCGGGCGTGCGAGGAGCTGATCGAGGAGGGGCGGGTCCAGGTGAACGGCACCACAGCTGCCCTCGGAAGACGGGTGGACCCCGAGCACGACCGGGTCGAGGTCGACGGCGCCGCCGTCGGGGTGCGGCCCGACCTCGTCCACTACCTGCTCAACAAGCCCCGTGGTGTGCTCACCACCGCCGAGGACCCACAGGGACGCCTCACGGTCCTGGACCTGGTGCCCGACCAGCCTCGGGTCTTTCCCGTGGGGCGTCTCGATGCCGACACCGAGGGCCTGCTCATCCTCACCAACGACGGCGAGCTGGCGCATCGCCTCACCCATCCGTCCTTCGGCGTGGAGAAGGAGTACCTGGCGGAGGTCGAGGGCGCACCCTCGCCCGGTGCGGTCCGGCGCCTGCGGGAGGGTGTGGCCCTCGACGGCGGCGTCACGGCGCCGGCGCGGGTGTCGCTGCTGGCCGCAAACCTGGTGCGCATCTCCATCCACGAGGGCCGCAACCGCCAGGTGCGGCGCATGTGCGAGGCCGTGGGGCACCCCGTGAAGCGCCTCGTGCGCACCCGGATCGGCCCCCTCGCCGAGCGCCGGCTGCGGCCGGGCCAGTGGCGACCGCTTTCCATCTCCGAGGTGCGGGAGCTGGCCGCGGCCACCGGCGGCAAAGCGTCGTAGAGTCACGGTGTGTCACCGGCGGTCAGAGCGCTGCGGGGCGCCACCACGGTCGATGCCGACACCAGCGATCAGGTGAGCGAACGGGTTCACGGCCTGGTGACAGCCATGCTGGACCGCAACGGGGTGAGCAAGGACGACCTCATCAGCATCGTGTTCACGGCTACCGACGACATCCATTCCATGTTCCCGGCCACCGCGGCCCGGGCCTCGGGCCTGGGAGACGTTCCCCTGCTGTGTGCCCGTGAGCTCGACATTGAGGGCGGCTCGCCCCTCACCATCCGCGTCCTCATGCACGTGACCACCGAGCGGGCCAGGAGCCAGCTCCACCACGTCTACCTCGAGGGAGCCCGTGGCCTCCGCGACGACCTCCCCGAATAGGGTCCGCGTGAGCGGGCAGGAGCCACGGAGGCGGGCCGGCGTGGTGGGCACCGGGCTCATCGGTGCTTCCATCGGGATGGCCCTGCGGGCCCGCGGCTGGCACGTGACCGGCTCTGACCGGGATGAGGACCGGTCCCTGCAGGCGATGGCCGCGGGCGCGCTGGACGGCGTGGGCGCCGACCCCGAGGCCGAGGTCACCTTCGTGGCCACGCCCGTGTCGGCGGTGGCGACCGCGGCCGGTCGAGCCCTGGCCCACGGGGGCCTGGTGACCGACGTGGGCAGCGTCAAGGCGCCCATCGTGGGCGCCGTAGACCATCCTCGCTTCGTGGGCGGCCACCCCATGGCCGGCTCGGAGCAGGAGGGGGTGGGCGGCGCCCATGCCAGCTTGTTCCAGGGGGCCACGTGGGTGCTGACGCCGACGGCCGACACCGACCCCGCCGCCTACACCCAGGTCCGGGCCGTGGTGTCCACCCTCGGCGCCGACGTGGTGGCCCTCGACCCCGAGCGCCACGACTCCCTGGTGGCCCTGGTGTCCCACGTCCCCCATCTCACCGCCGCCACCCTCATGTGCCTGGCCGCCCAGGGAGCCGAGGAGCACGCCGCCCTGCTGCGCCTGGCCGCGGGTGGGTTCCGGGACATGACGAGGATCGCCGCCGGCCACCCCGGCATATGGCCCGACATCTGCGCCGAGAACCGGGAGGCCATAGTCGGCGCCCTCGACCGCCTGCGAGCCTCCCTGGACGGGGTGCGGGACCTCGTTGCCGCCGGCGACCGCCCCGGGCTCCTGCGATGGCTGGAAGGGGCGCGGGCCGCCCGCACCAGCCTGCCGGGCCGGGTGGCCCGTCCCGAGAGCATGGTCGAGGTGCGGGTGCCGGTGCCCGACCGCCCCGGTGTCATCGCCGAGGTCACCACGCTGGCCGGTGAGCTGGCGGTGAACATCGAGGACCTCGAGATCGCCCACTCAGCCGAAGGTGATCGCGGTGTCCTCCTGCTGATCGTGGACACTCAGGTGTCCGACGTGCTCCGCCAGGCACTTGCCGTGCGCGGCTTTCACCCGTCGCTGCACTCCCTGGCGTGACCTCGGTCCAGCTCACCGGAGGGCAGCCGCTCCGGGGGCGCATCCGCGTCCCGGGCGACAAGTCCATCTCCCACCGGGCCCTGATACTGGCCGCCCGGGCGTCGGGGACCTCCAGGCTGCGCTCCCTGTCCGACGGCGACGACGTCCGACGAACCGCCGCCGCCGTGCGCTCGCTCGGCGCCGTCATCAACGGCGCCGGCACCGATGGCGCCGGCGCCGACGGCATCCGGGTCACAGGGGGAGTCGAGCGCCTGTACCCATCCGAGGTTCCCATCGACGTGGGCAACTCAGGCACCACCATCCGGCTCCTGTCCGGGTTCTGCGCCGCCTTCCCCTGGCTCACGGTGTTGACGGGTGACGAGTCCGTGTCCCGGCGGCCCATGGACCGCATCGTCGCTCCCCTGCGGCAGATGGGCGCCTCGGTCGAGTGCCGCCAGCCTGGTTGCCTGGCCCCGCTCACCGTCCGGGGCGGGAACCTGCGGGGGATCGACTACTTCCCGCCCGTCGCCAGCGCCCAGCTGAAGGGGGCCGTCCTGCTGGCCGGCCTGGGCGCCGAGGGCGAGACCGTGGTGCACGAGCGGGCCCACACGCGGGCCCACACCGAGGAGATGCTCGCCGCCTGCGGGGCGGACGTGGACGTGAGCGCCGACGGGCTCGTCACCTCCCTGCGACCGTCAGAGCTCCACCCCTTCGAGCTGGACGTGCCCGGCGATCCCTCCCAGGCCGCCTTCTGGCTGGTGGCGGCGTGCATCACGCCGGGGAGCGAGGTGGTGGTGGAGAGGGTGTACGTGGGCCCGGGCAGGGCCGGCTTCCTCGACGTGTTGCACCGCATGGGCGCCAACGTGGACGTGGAGCCGCTCGAGGACACGACGGCCAACGTCCACGCCCGCTTCGGGCCTCTCAGGGCCACGGAGGTGGGGGTGCTGGAGATCCCCGGCCTCATCGACGAGATCCCGGCCCTGGCTGTGGCCGCGGCGGTCGCCGAGGGTGTGACCACCTTCCAGGGCGCCGGGGAGCTGCGGGTGAAGGAGACCGACCGCATCGCCACCCTGGGCAGCGAGCTGGCGGCGGTGGGGGCGAGGGTCGAGGCGCTGGCCGACGGGCTGGTCATCCGCGGCGTGCCGCAGCTCAGCGGTGGACACGTCCGCTCCCACGGTGACCACCGTGTGGCCATGGCCCTCGCCGTGGCCGGGCTGGCGGCCCAGGGGACCACCCGCATAGAGGGATGGGAGGCCGTGGCCACCAGCTACCCCGATTTCGCGGGCGACCTACAGTCCCTGCTGTGAGCCGCCGATGCCTCTGATCGCCATCGACGGGCCGTCGGGATCGGGCAAGACCACCGTGGCCCGGGCCGTGGCCGCGCGTCTGGGCGTCGGGCACCTCGACACCGGCGCCATGTACCGATCGGTGGCCCTGGCGGTGCTCAACAGGGGAGTGGACCCCTCTGACGAGGACACCGTCGCCGGCGTGGCCCGGGAGGTCCGGATCCACCTGCTCGACGCCGAGAGGGTGCTGGTGGACGGCGAGGACGCCACCACCGCCATCAGGACCGACGAGGTCACGAGGGCGGTGAGCGCGGTGGCGGCCAACGCCCGGGTGCGCGAGGAGATGGTGCGCCGCCAACGGGAGTGGGCGGCCAGTCGCGACGGTGGGGTGGTGGAGGGCCGCGACATCGGGACGGTGGTGTTCCCCGACGCCGAGCTCAAGGTGTACCTGACGGCCGGCGACGACGTGCGGGCCCGGCGCCGCTCCGGTGAGTCCGGCCGCGAGGAGCAGACGGTGGCCGCCGACATGGCCCGCCGAGACCAGTCCGACACCAGCCGCGCCGCCTCGCCGTTGCAGGCCGCTGACGACGCCGTGGTCCTCGACACCAGCGACCTCAGCATCGACGAGACGGTGGAGGAGGTGCTCCGCCGCCTGTGAAGGCTCGGTCATCTCCGTCATCCCCGTCACCGGCACCCCCGGAGGCACCTGCGTCATTGGCGGGTGGCGGGATGCCCCCGCCCGCCAAGAGAGGCCAGCTCCTCTTCTACCGGGTCGCGCGAGACATCCTGGCCGCGTTCTGCCGGGTGTACCTGCGCCAGAGGCTGGAGGGCACCGAGCATCTCCCCGAAGGTCCGTTCGTCCTGGCGCCGGTGCACCGCTCCAACATCGACACCCCGCTGGTGTGCGCCGTCACCAAGAGGCGCCTGCGGTTCATGGGCAAGGAGACGGTGTGGAAGTACCGCCAGCTCGGCTGGGCCCTGAACGCCCTGGGCGGCTTTCCGGTGCATCGCGGTCACGCCGACCGCGAGGCCCTGAAGCGCTGCCTGGAGGTGCTCGATGGCGGCGAGCCGCTGGTCCTCTTCCCCGAGGGCACCCGCCAGACGGGCCCGCTGGTGAAGCCCCTCTTCGAAGGGGCCGCCTACGTGGCCACCCGTGCCGGCGTGCCCATCGTCCCCGTCGGGATCGGGGGATCGGCTCGGGCCATGCCCAAGGGTGCGAGGATGCCCCGGCCGGTGAGGGTTCACCTAATCGTGGGCGAACCGATACTGCCCGACGACGTGGGGCCCACCGGGCGGGCTTCACGCCGGGCCGTGCACGCCCTCAGCGAGCGGTTGCGCGGTGAGCTGCAGCGGCTCTTCGAAGAGGCCGAGGCCAAAGCTGGGGCCTGAGCCCGCCGGCCGGCCCCGCCCGGCGCTCAGCCTGCCAGTGTGTCCAGCACGCTGCTGGCGGCCACAGTGCGGTCGTCGGCCAGCACCCCCTCGTTGTCGCCGGGCGCCAGCAGCGAGAAGCGCACCGCCGCCACCGCGGCCCGTAGCAGGTCGCGCAGCTCGCGGGGTGGCGGGAAGTACTCCTCCTCGTTGGTGATGGTGACGACCTCGGTGCCGCGGGTGGGCGCCAGGCGGCCGACCACGGCCCACACCAGCTCCTCGGGCGCTGACGCGCCGGCGGTGACGCCCACGGTGCCCGTGAGGTCGTGAGGGACCTCGTCGGCGCCGTTCACCCGCAGCACCCGGGGGCAGCCAGCGGCCCGAGCCACCTTCTCCAGGGCGACGGTGTTGGACGAGTTGGCGGACCCGATCACCACCAGGGAGTCAGCCTCCTGGGCGATGACCTTGAGCGCCGACTGGCGGTTGGTGGTGGCGAAGCACAGGTCGCTGCGCGAGGGCATCCACATGGTGGGGAAGCGCTCCCGGGAGGTGTCACGCACGCCGGCCCACTCGTCCATGCTGAGGGTGGTCTGGGCCAGGAAGGCCACCGGGGCGTCGGGCGGGAGGTCCAGAGCGGCCACGTCGGCCTGGTTCTCCACCAGGCGCACGGCGTCGGGAGCCACGGCCATGGTGCCCACCGCCTCGTCGTGGCCCTCATGGCCCACGTACACCACGGTGTAGCCCTTGCCCGAGCGGACCTTGACCTCGTGGTGCACCTTGGTCACCAGGGGGCAGACGGCGTCGACCACCAAGCCCCCGTTGTCGCGGGCCGCCGCCACCACCTCGGGGGAGGAGCCGTGGGCGCTGAGCATCAGGGGGGCGCCCTCGGGTACCTCCGAGACGTCGTCCACGAACACGACGCCCAGGTTCCGGAAGCGGTCCACCACCACCTGGTTGTGCACGATCTGGTGGTAGCAGTACACCGGCGGCTCGAAGACGCGGACCATCCAGGCCAGGGCCTTGATGGCCATCTCCACCCCGGCGCAGAAGCCCCGCGGCGAAGCCAGAAGAACACGTTCGACGGGCACCCTCCCAGGCTAACCGGTGCCTCTGCCTATCCTGGTGCCGTGCCCCTGCCGCTGGTGGTGGCCGTGGCCGACGGGTCACCGGCCGCCCGGGCGGGCCTGCGGCCAGGTGACGAGATCGTCGCCATGGCCGGCCAGGTTCCCCGTGACGTGATCCAGTTCCGCCTCCTCGCGGACGAGGCCGACCTAGAGCTCGAGGTGGGCCGCGGCGGCCTCCAGGTGACGGTGGAGGTCGACAAGGACGCCGGCGAGCCCCTTGGCGCCGAGATCGAGTCGGCCCTGTTCGACCAGGTCCGCACGTGCGACAACCACTGCGAGTTCTGCTTCATCTACCAGCTGCCGC
>JALZJC010000170.1 GCA_030859945.1 Actinomycetota bacterium
CAGAGGGGGTCGAGTGATCAAACCACGCTCCGGCCGCGATGTCACAGGCTTCTGAAACCATCGCCGCATGATCAGAGAGGAACGCCTGAACGGTTTTACTCGCCGCCAGCACGGGCTGGTCACCAGATCCCAGGCTCTGAGCCTCGGCCTGAGCGTCAAGCAACTCGAAGGGCGGGTCCATCGAGGCCAGTGGACGCCACTCCGGCCGGGCGTCTATGCCCTCGCCGGCATGCCGCCAACCGAGCACCAGGCCCTGATGGCCGCCGTCCTGGCCATCGGCGGCCGCGCCGCTGTCTCCCATGGATCGGCCGCCAGGCTCTGGGCCCTGAAGGGTGTCCCCGAGCAGGAGTTGATCGAGGTGGTCACCGATCTCCGTCGGTGGGCGCGCCTCGACGGGGTCGTCGGGCACCGTAGCGGCGCCCTCTTCGACGAGGACCTGGCCACCATGCGCGGGGTCCCCGTCACATCCAGGGCACGCACACTGGTCGACATGTCGGGCTCGCTCTCACTCAGCCAACTGGGCCGGGCGCTGGACGAAGCACTGCGGAGCGGACTTCGGCTCGAGGTCCTGCGGCGATGTGCGGGCCGGCTGGCGCCGGCGCCGGGGAGGCGCATGAAGCTGGTTCACACCCTCCTGGCCGAACGACTACCGGGTTACCACCCCGGCGACAGCGACCTCGAGACACGCGTCCTGCGAGCTCTGGTCAACGGCGGTCTTCCCGTCCCGAGCCAGCAGTTCCCTGTCAGGATCGGTCAGCGCAGGTTCAGGCTCGACCTGGCCTATCCCGACCTGAACATCGGCGTCGAGCTCGACGGGTGGGATGCCCACGGGGGCTTCACCGCCTTTCACGGCGACCGGGAGCGCGACGCCCTCCTGGCGTCGGCCGGATGGGTGGTCGCCCACTTCAGCGCCAGGACGCCAGACCCGGAGATCGTGGCTGCCGTGACCGCCCTTCGCTGCCGGTTTGCACAACCCGCCGGAGCGTAAGGGGGGTCGATTGATCAAACGGGCCTGGGGCTCCCGCTCAGGCGCCGGCCGGGGCCTCCCTGGGGTGAGGCATGCACAGCTCGTCGTACTCGGCGATCACGAGCTCGCCGGCGTCGGGGCCGCATGCGGGGCAGCTCGGGTCCCTGTTCACCTTGAAGGTCCGGAACGTCTCATCGAGGGCGTCATAGGCCAGAAGCCGCCCCACGAGCGGCTCGCCCAGGCCCAGCACGATCTTGATGGCCTCCATGCCCTGGATGCTTCCCACGATGCCAGGAAGCACACCCAGGACACCGGCCTCGGCGCACGAGGGAGCCAGCTCGGGCGGGGGTGGCTCGGGGATCATGCAGCGGTAGCACGGGCCCTCGTAGGGGGCGAACACGGTGGCCTGGCCCTCGAAGCGGAAGATCGAACCGTGCACCACGGGGATGCGCTTCACCAGGGAGGCGTCGTTCACCAGGTAGCGGGTGGGGAAGTTGTCGGTGCCGTCGACGATCACGTCGTAGCCGTCGATGACGTCGAGGACGTTGTCGGCGCCGAGTCGCACGTCGTAGGTGGCCACGTTCACGTCGGGGTTCAGGGCCGTGAGGGTCTTCTTGGCCGAGTCGACCTTGCGCTCCCCCACCCGGTCCATGTTGTGGAGGATCTGACGCTGGAGGTTGGAGGCGTCCACCACGTCCATGTCGATTATGCCCAGAGTGCCGACGCCGGCGGCCGCCAGGTAGAGGGCCGCTGGCGAACCCAGCCCGCCGGCGCCCAGCAAGAGGATCTTGGACTCGAGCAGCTTCTGCTGGCCCCCATCGCCCACCTCGGGCAGCATCAGGTGGCGCTGGTAACGGTTGCGCTGCTCGGGGCTCAGCGTCTTGGGCACCGACCACGGACGATCCTCGTCCTTCCAGCGGTTGAAGCCTCCGGCCAGGTTCACCACGTTCTGGTAGCCGAGGTCCTGGAGGGTCTTGGCCGCGAAGGCGGAGCGGAACCCGCTGGCGCAGTGGACGATGATGGGCTGGGACTTGTCGGCCACCTTGCCCTCGACCTGGCCCTCGAGGTGGCCACGGGGCAGGTGTAGGGCGCCCGGGACGGCGCCCTGCTCGTGCTCGTCCGGCTCGCGCACGTCGAGCACCAACGCTCGGCCCAGGCGGGACTCGGCCTCGTCCCCGTCGATCTCGGTGATCTGGGCCTTGACTTGGGCGAGGAGGTCACGAGAGGTCGGCATATGTCTGCAAACCCTACCGGGCCGGTCAACATTCCAGCGGGCGGGCGAACCCTAGGTTCTTCCCATGGAGTTCCAAGAGGTCGTGCGGCGCCGGCGCATGGTGCGCAGCTACCAGGACCGACCACTGCCGCCCGGGGCGCTGGAGCGCATCCTGGCCAACGCCACGCGGGCCCCGTCGGCGGGCTTCGCCCAGGGATGGGCCTTCCTCGTCCTCGAGGGCAAGGAGGAGACGGGGCGGTTCTGGGAGGCCACCTTCGCCGGACGGTCGCGCGCGGGTTTCGCCTGGCCCGGGCTGTTCCGGGCCCCGGCCATCGTGGTGGCCCTCTCCCACAAGCGGGCCTACCTGGACCGCTATTCCGAGGAGGACAAGGGTTGGTCCGACCGCGACGAGGCCCGCTGGCCCGTCCCGTACTGGCACGTCGACACCGGCTTCGCGGCGCTGCTCATGCTCCTCACCGCCGTGGACGCCGGGCTCGGGGCGTCGTTCTTCGGGATCTTCCCTGACCGGCTCCGTGCCTTCCGGCGGGCCTTCGACGTACCCGCCGACCACACGCCTGTGGGGGCCATCACCCTGGGGTACCCCGCCGCCGACCGCCCCTCTCGCTCAGTGGAGCGGGGGCGCCGCCCCGTGGCCGATGTCGTGCACCGGGGCCGTTGGTGAGCGCCAGCCCTTGACAGCCGGCGCTGGATGACATGAAATATGTCGAGGTGCCACTTTCCCCTGACTTCCGGCTCAAGTCGTGGAGGCTCCATGAGCGCCCCGTCCATCCCGTCCGTCCCCGCCGGCACCCCCGCCGGCCCCCTCACCATCCGGCCATGGCCCGACGATGTGATCGACTCGCTGGGCCACGACCCCCGCTCCCACTACGTCGAGACCTACTGGCTCGGCATCCTGGGCCCGTCCACCACGTGGCTGTTGCGGCGCCTGGTGGCGGGGCTCGAGGCCAACCCCGACGGGTTCGAGCTCGACCTGGCCGAGACGGCCCGTTGCCTCGGCCTCGGCGACAAGGGAGGCCGTCACTCCCCGTTCGTGCGGGCCCTCGGCCGCCTGGTCCAGTTCGACCTGGCCCAGTCCCAGGATCTCGTGCTCTCCGTGCGGCGGAAGGTCCCGCCCCTCAACCGCCGCCAGGTCATGCGCCTTCCCGCCTCTCTCCAGGCCGAGCACAGCCGCCTCGTCGACGCCAACCTGCGCACTCCCGCGGCCGAGCAGATGCGCCGGCGTGGCTGCCAGCTGGCCCTGAGCCTGATCGAGCTGGGCGAGGACCAGGAGTCGGTGGAGCGCCAGCTCCTCGGCTGGCGCTACCACCCCGCCATGGCCCGACAAGCGGCGGCATGGGCGTGGGAGCGCCACCGCAAGGCCGCGGCCGCGGGCGCCACGGCCTCGGGCCCACCCGACGCCGCCTGAGGGCCGGCCCGTTCTCTCGAAGTGGCGGGCCGGGGGCTCACCGGAAGGTGGTCACCAGCTCCAGGAGGGTGCGCACGCCGAAGCCGGTGCCGCCCTTGGTGACATAGCCCTCGTCGGACTCCGAACGGGCGGGGCCGGCGATGTCGAGATGGGCCCAGGGCACGTCGCCCACGAACTCCTCGAGGAACAGCCCCGCCACCACGGTGCCGGCCTGGCCCCGGGCGCCGATGTTCTTGAGGTCGGCCACCTCGGAGTCCAGCTGGGAGCGGTACTGACGAGGAAGCGGTAGCGGCCACACGTCCTCGCCGGCCCGTCCCGCCGCGGCCCGCACGCGGTCCACCAGGTCCTCGTCGTTGCCCATGAGGGCGGCGATCTTCTTGCCCAGCGCCACCACCTGGGCCCCCGTGAGGGTGGCCACGTCGACGATGGCGGCGGGAGCGATCTCGGCGGCCAGGGAGAGACCGTCGGCCAGGACCAGGCGCCCCTCGGCATCGGTGTTCAGCACCTCCACGGTCTTGCCGTTGCGGATCCGCAGCACGTCGCCCGGCTTGGTGGCCGTGCCCCCGGGCATGTTCTCGGTGACGGGGAGGATCCCGACCACCCGCACCGCCGCCCTGAGGGCGGGCAGGGCGGACATGGTGGCCAGCACCGCCGCCGCCCCCGACATGTCCGTCTTCATGGTCATCATCCCCTCGGCGTCCTTGATGGACAGCCCCCCCGAGTCGAAGGTGATGCCCTTGCCCACCAGGACCACCGTCGGGGGCGGCGTGGCCGCCGGGGCGCCGGCGTCGCCGCCGGCGGGCTCGTACACCAGCTCCACCAGGCGGGGGGGCTCGGCCG
>JALZJC010000031.1 GCA_030859945.1 Actinomycetota bacterium
GTCCGGTCCTGCCGCCGCCGGTCGCCCCAGGCGTGCCCGAGGTGGGCAACGAGGGTGGCCTCGGGATCGGCGACCAGCGCCTGCCCTAGCTGGGGAAGCGCCTGCGGTCGCGAAGGGTCCAGAGCACGGTCACCAACTCGAGGCACGCCGGCAGGCCGATGACGACGGCCACCATGGCGAGCGCCTTGGCATCCACGTCGGCGGCTCCCCTCAGTCCCCGCCCGTGGCGCTGTGCGGACGAGCCACGGGCTTGGACTCCGGCGACCCTCGCTCCCGCAGGAAGATGCCGAGCACCACGAGCGAACCCACCGCCAGGAACTCGCTCTGCCAATTCTGGAAGGACTCGAACCAGAAGCGCGAGGTGCGCGTGTACTCGACCACGCTCACCCGCTGCCCGCCATGGACCTCCTGCTCGTCGCCGTACTCCTTTGCGCCGCCCGCGGCGTGAAGGACCACCGAGGTGAGAAACAGCACCGCGAATACCAGCGACAGCGAATGGCTGTAGAGGCGTGCCCCGAAGCCGCCCCTCCTCACCAGCCGAGGTGAGTCAGCCGTCACCTCTTGGGCGGAGTCCGCGTCGACCGGCTCTTCTCCGTCGAGCTTCTTGGACTCGGGCGAGCCCTTCTGTCGGAGGTACCCGGTGAGCAGCACGTACCCGAAGATCTGGAGGAACTCGCTCTCCCAGTTCTCGAAGATCGACTCGACAAAGTGTCCTTCGCCGAGGTACTCCCCGTAGCTGACCGTGGGCTCTTGGTGCTCTTCCTGGCCCTGGTTGTAATCCCGATGTCCCACCAGGCTCTGAGGGACGACGAAGAGGAAGAACAGCAGGAAGACCAGCAGCGACAAGCCGTTCTCTCGAAACAGCCGGCGCATCGCTCCCTTCGCTCCTGAAACGGTTACGTTGTCGTGGTCTCCGTCCTCGACACCAGGGCCAATGCACCGCGCAGGGCATCGAGGGCCCGCTCGGCAATCGGACCCGGGCTGTCGACGGAGCCATCCGCCTGCAGGCGGGCGATGGTCCGCAGGATGGGCGAGCGATTGCCCCCTGCCGCCTCCGCCAGCCGGGGGGCGGCGACGTCAGCCTCGAAGCCCGGTTCGCGGGCCAAGGCGACGGCGAGGACACCCACCCGCTGCTCCACGGCCGAACGGCGCGGCAGCGACGGGAACCGGCGTAACGACAAGTCGTCGGTCATGAGCAGACTCCCAATACACAAAGGATCCGGGTAGCGACGGACCAAGCCAGCGGCCCTGGCCTCGCCCGAACACCGCCCCGGACGGCTGACTGCTCAACCGACAACAGTCGCGCATTGTACCGCGACGTTGCGGCGCCAAACCACGGTCCGCACATCGTTGACGCTGGTCATCCCGTGTCCCGGCCTCGCTGCGTCTCCCACCACCGGCGGGCCCGCTCCCTCGCCTCCACCTCAAGCGGGATGGCGAGGTAGGCGCCACGGTGGCTGCGGAGCCGGGCCAGGTTGCGGGCGTAGGCGCCGAGGTACCGGCGTAGGAAGCCGACCACGCCGAGTCGCGACCACTGCTGGACGTGAACCAGCTCATGGGCCAAGAGCTCAAGGCTGGCGGTGTGGCCACGCCGAACGAGCACCATCCGCCCGACAGTCATGGCGTGAGCCCCCGGGCTCAGAACTGGTACCTCGACGATCCACACCCCTGCCGCCAGATCCTCGGGCACGTGGTCGAAGAGCGCCATCTGGCCAGGAGTCAGGCGGCCGCGCACTGATGAAGCATGGCAGGCCAAACCCGGCTAGGACGAGAGCCGGGCCTGGCGCCGGACCTCGTCCCACGAGGGCGTCCCGCACCGCGCTTCCGGCCGGGCAGTCGCCCCAGGCTCGAGGCGCCACGTCGATGGTGACGAGGGTTCCTCCCGCCTCCGGGGCCATCTCAATGAGACACTGGCACGGTCCGGGATGGTCCACCAGCACACCCAGGAGATAGGGCTCCTCCACCTGGACCACGTCCCCGATCTCGACCGCGGCCAGCAGGACGGTCTCGAACGCCACCACCGGAAGCACGTCGATGCTGAACGAGGTGGCTGTCTCTTCCCCTTCGGCCTCGTCGGCCTCCGTGGTCTCGTCCGTCTCGTCGGGCGGGTGGATCGGCGATGCTCGGTCCCGTACCGCCCGCAGCTGGTCGAAGGCCCGGTTGACGGCGGCCATGCGCCGCTCGGCGTCGGCCCGGCCGGCCCCTTGATGGAGGTCGGGGTGCAGGGCCTTGACCAGCCGCCGCCGAACCAGGCACACCTCGTCCCAAGTGGTCCCTGGCTCCACACCGAGCACCTCGTGGGGGTCGGTCAGGTGTCGCCCCGCCAAAGGTCGATGATGGGGATCAGCTCGGGCAGCGTGTCGACGACGGCGTCGGGCTCGACGTCGTATTCGGGCACGAGGGGGTTGGGACGCAGCACCGTCCGCATGCCGAGCGCCTGTGAGCCGAGGATGTCGTCGTAAGGACGGTCGCCCACGAAGACGACGTCACGAGGATCAGGCAGGCTCAGGGCCTCGAGGACGACGCCGAAGGCGTCGGGGTGCGGCTTGGTGTGGCGCAGCTCGCTGGTGTAACAGCGCACGTCGATCAGCTCGGCCAGGCCGTCGCGCTCGAGGAAGTGCTCGTGGAAGGCCCGGGGCCAGTGGGTGTTGGACAGCAGGCCGATGGCGAGGCCGCGCTCCTTGAGGGCGGCGAGGGTGAGGGCGGCGTCGGGGTCGTGGACCACGTGCGGCGTCCACGAGTCGAGGTGGTGGGTGGCTGCCTCCTCGAGGACGGCCTCGGCCACGTCGAGGCCCAGCTCCGCGGAGGCGAGCGTCAAGAGCGAGCTGAGGGTGGTGCTGCGCTGGTCGACGGCGATCCTCGCCCACGACGCCTCCTCCACGGCGACGAGGCGGGCGCACACCTCGTCCTCCCGGTCGGCTGCCAGGT
>JALZJC010000039.1 GCA_030859945.1 Actinomycetota bacterium
CCCCAGGGCTCAGCGGGCGGCAGTGATCATGAGGGCTGAGCAGGCACCACGATGCTCAGGCAGGCACCACGATGTTGTCCAGCTGGGCCAGAGCCTTCTCCTTGACGGGCGGTGGGAGCTGGGCGTAGTCGACCCTCTCGGCCTGCTCCTGGCCGTCGGTGAGGAGGAAGCGGAGGAAGGCCTTGAGGGCTTCGCCCTTGTTCTTGTCGAGCTGGTTCTTGTACACGAGGATCCACGTGGGAGCGGTGATCGGGTAGGACTGGGCACCGCTGGCGTTCAGCGGATCGTAGGTTAGGTCGGGCTTCAGCTCCGCTCCCTCCAGCGCGGCCGACGCCCCCGCTGTGGTGGCCTCCACGAACTGACCGCTCTTGTTCTTGACCAGGGCGAACTGCAGCTGGGATGCCTTGGCGTCGGAAAGGTCGACGTAGCCGATGGCGCCGGCGGTGTTCTTCACGATCTGGCTCACGCCCGAGTTGCCGTTCCCTGCCTGGGTGTCTGCGGGCCATTCGACCGTGGAACCCGATTTCAGTGTCCACACACCCGGCGCCGCCGCCATGAGGTACTTGGTGAAGTTCTCGGTGGTTCCGGAGCCGTCCGAGCGATGGGCCACCGTGATGGGCGACGAGGGCAGCCTGACCTCGGGGTTCAGAGCCTTGATCTCCGGAGCGTCCCACTGCTTGATCTGGCGCTGGAAGATCCTGGCCACGACGGGAGCGTCGAGCTTCAGCCCCTTGGCCTCGGGCAGGTTGTAGGAGACGGTGATGGGAGCGGCCACCGTGGGGACGTAGAGGAACTGGCCCCCCTTGTACTTGGGCACGTCCTCGGCCTTCACCGTTCCGTCCGAGCCGGCAAAGTCCACCACCTGGTCCTGGAGCTCCTGGCGGCCCTTGCCGGAGCCACCGCCCCCGTAGTTGACGGTGATGTTCTCCTGGGCCTTCTTGAACTCGCCGATCACCGCTTCGTAAAAGGGCTGCGGGAAGGTGGCTCCCGAGCCGTTGATGGTGGCGGTGAGCTTGGGCTCGCCCGACTGACCACCGCTCCCGCCTCCCTCCTCATCACTGTCACCGCAGGCGGCGGCAATCAGGGAGACGGTGAGAACGGCCGCCAGCACGCGGGCGGAGCGCAGCACTGAATGGGGGGTCATGGCGAGAGGAACCTCCTGATTGGGGTGCGTCGCTTCACGAACGGAGCCAACCTAGAGGTCGCTCCTTGCCGACAAGCAGCCGTTGGGTGTCCGGCAGATGAACGACGAGGAACGACCGGAAGTCGGTGCCGGGAGCCGAGTGGCAGGAGCCGGAACGCGCGAGGAGCCCGGCCGCCCCATCGAGTGACCTTGCGGCCTCCCGGTGAAGCGAACCGAGCTCCACAGATGTTCTACTCCTGTCGAGTTGCGATCGCAAGGGGAAACTTCGGGAGAAGAGATGCCCTTCAGGGCCTGAGCGCTCCCTGCAGCATGGCCAGGCGTTCTGGTACCACCGCGTACCAGACCCAACGGCCCCGCTTGTCACCGGTGATGAGCCCGGCCTCGGTGAGGACCTTCAGGTGGTGGCTCACCGTGGGTTGGCTGCGCCCTACCGGACCCACCAGCTCGCAGGCGCAGACCTGACCGGCAGGAGCGCTGGCCATCAGGCTGAGGAGCCGCAGCCGCACCGGATCGGCCAGGGCGGCAAAGGCTCGAGCGAGATCACCGGCCTCCGCCTCGCTGAGAGGGCTGGCCACCAGGTTGGGGCAGCACAGCTCGTCGGCGCTCCCTACAGCAACGGCCACGGCCTCGGCCACCATTCGGCCTCCTTTGCTCATTGACAGTCTTCGATACGTCGGCTATCTATTGACATCCGTCAATCTATCAGGAGCGACGACGATGTCCCGTGTCCAGCTGGCCCTGAACGTGAGCAACCTGGCCCACGCGGTGGACTTCTACTCCAAGCTGTTCGACACCCCGCCGGCGAAGCAGCGTCCCGGCTACGCCAACTTCGCCGTGGAACAACCTCCACTCAAGCTGGTGCTGATCGAGGGCCACGGGCCCGGCGGCAGCCTGAACCACCTCGGGGTGGAGGTGGCCTCAGCCGACGCCGTGACGGCTGCCCGGCAGCGGTTTTCCGCAGAGGGCCTGCAGACCGCGACCGAGGAGCAGGTCGCCTGCTGCTACGCCCTGCAGGACAAGGTCTGGGTGGACGACCCGGATGGCGCTCCGTGGGAGGTGTACACGGTGCTGGCTGACGTGGACGAGCCGGCCGGGCCTCTGCCGCCCGTGTGTGGGCCCGGGCCCTGCGCCCCTTCTTGATGCTCGCCCGCAAGTCCCTGGCCGAGTTCCTCGGCACCGCCTTGCTCCTCGTGGCCGTGGTGGGGTCGGGGATCGCGGCCGAGCGCCTGTCCCCCGGGGATGGCGGGCTCCAGCTCCTCGAGAACGCGCTGGCCACCGGCGCCGCGCTCGTGGCCATCATCTTCGCCGTGGGCCCGGTGTCGGGCGCTCACCTCAATCCGGTCATCACGCTCGCCGACCGGGCCTTCGGCGGTGTGGGAAACCGTGAGGCTGGTGCGTACATCGCCGCCCAGCTGGCCGGTGGCACCGTGGGCACGGTGGTGGCCAACCTCATGTTCTCCCTGCCGATGGTGGAGCTGTCGACCAAGGTCCGCAGCTCCGGTGGCCTCTGGCTCGGGGAGGTCGTGGCCACCCTGGGCCTGACTCTGGTGGTCTTCGGCGTGGTTCGCTCCGGGCGGCGGACGGCGGCCCCCTTTGCCGTCGCCGCCTACGTCAGCGGTGCGGTGCTCTTCACGTCATCCACCAGCTTCGCCAACCCGGCGGTGACGGTGGCCCGGACGCTCAGCGACTCCTTCACCGGCATCAAGCCCGCGTCGGTGACGCCCTTCATCCTGGCCCAGTTGCTCGGTGGCGTGCTGGCCGTGGCTGTCATCCGCACCCTGTACCCCGCCATGGACCAGGCCGCGGGCGAAGTGGTGATGCCCCGGGGCGATCACGTGGAGGACGTGGAGGACGTGGAGGACGTGGAGGACGTGAAGGCATGAGCTCGGAGTCCCCAGAGGCTCGCCAGCCGCTTGACGAAGTCTGCCGCCGGCTGGCCGAGGAGTTCGCCGGTGTGTTCTCGCCCGAGACCGTGGAGCGCTACGTGAGCGACTCACTCGAGCGCTGGCACAACGCCCGGATCACCGCCTACCTACCCCTCTTCATCGAACGCTTCTCCAGGGAGCGGTTGCGCGCCCTGGCCAAGGCAGAAGGGAGCATCGTGTCTCACGTGCCCGAGGTGTTGTTCGTGTGTGTCCACAACGCGGGGCGCTCCCAGATGGCCGCGGCCCTGCTCGACCACCACGCCGAGGGTCGTGTCAACGTCCGCTCGGCGGGCAGCGCGCCCGCGGAGGAGATCAACCCCGCCGTCGCAGAGGTCATGGGCGATTGGGGCATCGACCTGTCCAAGGAGTTCCCCAAGCCCCTGACCGACGAGGTGGTCCGGGCCGCGGACGTGGTGATCACCATGGGTTGTGGTGACGCCTGCCCCATCTACCCCGGGAAGCGCTACCTGGACTGGGAGCTGGACGACCCGGCCGGGAAGTCCGCTGAGGACGTGGCGCCGGTCCGGGACGAGATCGACCGGCGGGTGCGCCAGCTCCTGGCCGAGCTCGCCCCCGCCGGGTCGTGACGACCTTGGGTGTCGTGGCCGGGTCCGGAACGACCTGGGTGTCGTGGCCGGGTCCGGAACGACCTGGGTGTCGTAAGGGTGAACACTGGGTGAACAACCTTGACCCTTGGTTGGGCGCGAGGACACGATGCTCTCCCCCTGTAGACCCGGAGGTGCACACATATGGATACGGAAGCGTTTCCGGCGTTGGCGGCGGCAGGTGCGCTCGGAGTCCTTCTCGGACGCGCCTTCCGGGGCCACCGCCAGGACGAGCAGGGCAACGGGAGAGAGACGATCAGACCGGTGACGGACGCGGCCGCCACCGCCGGCCGTCTGGTTGGCATCGCCGCCGGCGCTGTCATCAAAGCCGGTGGCGTGGCGGTCCAGACCGTGGGTGCCGCCGTGGCCGCCACCGGCAACATCACCCATGCCGCAGGCGAGCGGGTGGAGTCAGCCGTCCGTCCCAGCAGGCCCAGCGACTCGGTGGAGGCGCCGCCAGTGACCACTCTCGACGACGAGCCTGGAGCGAGGGCCGTCAGCGCTTGAGCAGGTGACCGCCGTCAGCGCTCGGCGGACCGCAGTTCGAGCCACCAAGGATTCAGCGTTGGGCAAGGCGCCATCCACCCTCCGGAACACTCGGCTGGTTCCCTGGTGGACGATGCACACGCATGCTTCCCCCGCCATCATCCCTTCCACCACCGCTCACAGGCACCGGGACCGTGAGGTCGCCATCACGAGGAACCTCGAGTTGGTGGCCAAGGCCATGTCCGGCCTGGCTTCGCAGCTGGTCCCGCTGCATCTTCCCGCCCTCGAGGGGAGGAGCCGTCGCCCGGTCCCACGGCCATCGGGCGAGGAGACCCTGCTTCAACTGCGTTCGGCATAGCTCCATGACGCCTTGATGGGCGTCATGGATGGCCTGCCGTCGGCCCTGCGCCGGCCCGGCCGAGGGCACCGGCGAGTGTGGTCGAAGCGCGACCGGGCCCACGTCGAGGTTCGAGGCCTCGGGGCCGGTGCTGACGCCATCGGCCGAGGCGTGGAGGACGCCCTCCGCCGACTCGAAGGTGTCCGCTGGGCCGAGGCCAACCAGCAGCTGGGGCGCGTGGCGGTGGCCTTCGACGGCGGCGACGAGCGGTTCCCCACCGACCGCTCCGACCACCCGGCCGACAGGGAGCCGCTGGTCCGGGAGGCGGTGGCGGTCGGCGCTGACGTCGCCGCCCTGGGCCTGGCCGCGGCCGGTCGCGCCGCCCAGTTGGCACGCCTGCCGCTGGAGGTGGCCGGCCTCGTTCCCGTCGTCCAGTCGCAGCCGAGGCTGCGACAGGTCCTCGAGTCGCAGCTGGGGCCGGCCGTCACCGAACTCGGCCTGGCGGTGACGAACGCCGCCGCCCAGGCCATGGCCCAAGGGCCCCTCGGCCTGGTAGCGGACCTCCGCCACCACCTCTCGCTCATGAGCGAAGCCGTGGCCCGACGGCGGGTTTGGGACGCACGGGAGGAGGCGCTCCATCCGGGCCCGGGTGTGAGGAGCGGTCAACCCGTCCCTGCCGGCCCGGCCACAGCTGGACGCCCCGTCCCGCTGCCGCCGGGGCCAGCCGATGCCTTCAGCGAGCGGGCCGGACCGGCGTCATTGGCCGCGGTGACGGCCACGCTGGTGGCCACGGGGCGGGCCCGAAGAGCCGTCGCCGCCTTGCTGGCCGTGACGCCCAAGGGAGCGCGCCTGGGCCCGGAGGCCTTCGCCGCCCAGCTCGGGCGGGTGCTGGCCAAACGAGGGATCCTCTGTCTCGACGCCGACTCGCTCCGCCGCCTGGACCGCATCGACTGCCTGGTCCTCGACGCCGACGTGGTGCGCACGGGCGCCGTCGTCGTCGGCCGGGTCACGGCGCTGGCCGGCGCCGACCACGACGAGGTCCGCCAGCGGGCCGTGGAGCTGTTCGACGGGAGGGCCGGCGGGCACGTCCGTCGCGCCGGTGCCTGGGCGCTGGGCCCGTTGCCCGCCGTAGGGGCCGACGCCGTCACCCTCGAGACCCGGCGGCACCTTCGCAACCTGGAGAGCGAAGACGTTCTGGGCTTGACCCACGGTGACGACCTGGTCGGTCTGGTACGGGTCGAGGAGGAGCTCGACTCCATGGCCGCCAGCCTGGTGGCCGCGGCCCGCCACGCGGAGCACATGGTGGCCGTCGCAGGAGGCGACCTGGCCCTCGTGGAGCGACTCGGAGCCGATCTCCTCGTCGACGGCGGCCCTCACCTCCACGGGGCGGTGAGAACCATGCAGGCCGACGGGTGCGTGGTCGCTCTCATCTCCGCCACCAACGCCGATGCCCTGCGGGCTGCGGACTGTGGGATCGGGGTGACGCCCCCGTCAGGCGCGGTGTCGTGGACCGCCGACCTGCTTTGCGGATCCGACCTGGCCGACGCCCACCTCGTGGTCGAGGCCATGACTGTGGCGCACGAGGTGAGTCGGCAGAGCGCGGCGCTGGCGCTGGCCGGGTCCAGCCTGGCCGCCCCTCTCGTCCTCACAGGGCCGCCGGGCCGGGCCGCGGGCCGGGCGTTGAACGCCGTCAACGCCGCCGCCCTGCTGGCCATGGCCAACGGTTTGCGGGCCGCGCTCGTGCTGGCGCGTCGCCCCGAGCCGTTGCCGAGCCTGCCGCCGGCGTGGCACGAGTTCGAGGTGGACGAGGTGCTCGACCGGCTGGGCTCATCGTGGGAGGGTCTGTCGGTTGTCGAGGCCGCCTCCCGCTCGAGACATGACCAGGCTCCCTCCCTGCCGTCGCTGCCCTCCGCCGTGCTGGAGGAGCTCGCCAATCCGCTCACCCCGGTGCTGGGTGGCGCCGCTGCCCTCTCCTCCGCCGTCGGCTCGTTGGTCGACGCCGTCATCATCGGGGCCGTGGTGATGTTCAACGCCGGCATCGGCGGCGTGCAGCGCTACCGGGTGGCGCGCGCCGTACGTCAGCTGGAGGAGGCGAGTGGACAGCAGGTGCGGGCTCGCCGGGACGGCGAGGTCGTTCTGGTGCCGGCGGAGAAGCTGGTGCCGGGCGACGTGGTGTTCCTGGGCTCGGGGGACTCTGTGCCCGCCGACTGCCGCATCCTGTCGTCAGCCAACCTCGAGGTCGACGAGTCCAGCCTCACCGGAGAGTCGATGCCGGTGGCCAAGGCTCCGCAGGCCTCGTTCACCTCCAGGGTGGCGGAGCGGACGTCCATGCTGTACGAAGCCACGTCGATCGCCGCAGGTGTGGTCGAAGCCGTCGTCGTGGCCACTGGTGGGAACACCGAGGCCGGAGCGGCGAAGCAGGGCGTCGGGAACCTGGCCGCCGGCGTGGAAGGCCGCCTGAGCCAGCTGACGCGGACCACGCTGCCCGTGGCGGCCGCCGGTGGGGCGGGACTGGCCGCGGTCGGGGTGGTGCGCGGGGCCTCGCCGGCACAGAGCCTGCACAGCGGGGTGAGCCTGGCCGTGGCCGCCGTGCCCGAAGGACTTCCTCTCCTGGCCACCATGGCGCAACTGAGCTCGGCCCGCCGGCTCTCCGAGCGGGGCGCCCTCGTGCGCAACCACCGCTCGATCGAGGCCCTGGGTCGGGTCGACCTGCTGTGCTGCGACAAGACGGGCACCCTCACCGAGGGCCGCATCGAGCTCCAGAGCGTGTTCGACGGTCAGACGGAGCTGCCCGTCGGCGACCTCACCCCCGCTGCCGCCGCCGTGGTGGCCGCCGGCCTGCGGGCGTCGCCCCTCGAGCCGGCCGGCGAGGACCCGCTTCCCCACCTCACCGACCGGGCCGTGGTGCGAGGGGCGGCCGAGGCCGGGGTGGACGTGGCCACAGGCATCGACAGCTGGGAGCGCCGGGCCGAGCTGCCCTTCGAGCCGGCCAGGGGTTACCACGCCGTGCTGGGCGGCAACGGCAGCGGCTTCCAGCTCAGCGTGAAGGGCGCCCCCGAGGTCGTTCTACCCCGATGCGTCGAGTGGCAGCGGCCTGAGGGCCCGGAGGAGCTGGACGAGACCAGCCTGGCCCGCATGGCCGCGGCCGTGGACGACCTGGCTCGACGGGGCGCACGCGTCCTGGCCGTGGCCGAGCGGAGGGCGTCGAGCCGGGCCGATCTCCACGACGACCGGGTCCGGGACCTCTGCCTCGTAGGTTTCCTCGCCCTCTCGGACCCAGTCCGGCCCGAGGCGGCGTCGGCGGTCCGGGGACTGCAGGGGGCAGGCGTCGACATCGTCATGCTCACGGGTGACCACCCGAGCACGGCCGAGGGCGTCGCCAGCGAGCTGGGCATCCTGAACGGTCGCCGTGTCGTGACCGGCCCCGAGCTCGACGAGCTGGACGACGGTCACCTGGACCGTCTGCTCCCGGACGTCTCGGTGTTCGCCCGGGTCACCCCCAGCCACAAGGTGCGCCTCGTGCTGGCCTACCAGCGCCACGGGAGAGCCGTGGCCATGACCGGTGACGGGGCCAACGACGCCCCCGCCATCCGCCTGGCCGACGTCGGTGTGGCACTGGGGGAGAACAGCACCTCGGCGGCCCGGGGCGCGGCTGACCTCCTGGTTCTCGACGGCCGCATCGAGACCATCATCGACGCCATCGTGGAGGGCCGGGCCATGTGGGTCTCGGTCCGGGATGCCATCGCCATCCTGTTGGGGGGGAACCTCGGGGAGACGGTCTTCACCGTGGTGGCCAGCGCAGCCGGCGGGCGCCCCGCCCTCTCGCCCCGCCAGCTCCTGGTCGTGAACCTCCTCACCGACGTCGTGCCGGCCCTTACCATCGCCGTGCGCCAGCCGGCCCGCCCCCGGCCCGAGGACCTGATGGCCGAGGGGCCCGAGGCCTCGCTGGGGCCGGCACTCGAGCGAGCCATCCTGGCTAGGGCCATCAGCACCGCCGCCGGCGCGGGGTCAGCCTGGGTGGCGGCGAGGCTGACCGGTAGGGGGCGGCGGGCCAGTACCGTCGCCCTGGTGGCCCTGGTGGGCACCCAGCTGGGCCAGACCATGGTGGCGGGCGGTCGCAATCCTGCCGTGGTCGTGGCCTGCGCCGGCTCCGCCGCCCTCCTGGTGGGGATCGTGCAGGCCCCGGGGGTGAGCCGGTTCTTCGGGTGCACGCCGCTCGGGCCGGGGGCGTGGGCCATCGCCGGTGCGTCGGCAGCGGCGGGAACCGCCTCCTCGTTGGTGATGCCGAGGCTGCTGGCTCGAGTCCCCCGCTTCGGGGCCGGGGCCGCCTGACACGCTTCACCATGCCGCCACCCGGTGTTCAGGGGCCGACCCTCCGCCAGCGCCGGCGGCCCAGGACGGCGGCGATCCCGAGGGCGACCACGGCGACCGCCAGAGCGTGGGTGGGCACCAACGCCAAGGCGGTGTCGATCGGGGACGCGACGGCCCGGCCCAGGAGATAGGTGACCAGGACGTAGGCCACGGTGCCGGCCACGTTGGCAGCGGCTACCCGCAGCGGGGGTAGCCGGCAGGCGCCGGCAGCGGCCATCACGGGTCCGCACGGGCGCACGGCCACCGCCGCCACCCCGGCGCGGGCGACCATGCGCCGGGCCCGCGCCAGGGCCCGTCCCGCCCGCGGCGAGCGCCGCTCGGTCCAGCCCATGACCTCCTCGCCGCCGTGGCGCCCGAGGAGGAAGTGCCAGGGATCGGCAGCCACCAACCGGAGCACTGCCACCAGGACAAAGGCCGCGAGGGGCGAGTGAGACGCAGCCAGCACCAGGTTGAGGCTCCGGGGGCTCAAGGCTGCCAGCAGCAGAGGATGATCGGGTGCCAGGGCGGGCGTGAGCAGCGTTCCCAGCATCGACACGGCTGAGAGGGCGGCGATGGGAGCAGCCAGGGCCACCAGTGGGGGCCGACGGCGGATGCCGGCCCCCTTGCCCATTCAGGATCGCCTGCGTCGTGGGCCGCGTCGTCGGCGGGGTCGTGGGCAGGGTCGTCGTGGGGCCACCGCGAACGAGTGTTCCCCCCTATCGTTGCGCCCGCGTGGCCCCGGGGCGGCCGGGCGGTTACAGGTGCACGAAAGGGTGTCGACGTCATCCCCGCGCCTTCTGGCGTTGAGAAGCCTGTAACCATCGCCCAGCGGGGGAGGTCGGACTTAAAAGTGCTTTTTCAGAGCAAGGGGTGCGCGGGTGACTGTAGGAGTGATGTTCCCGGGACAGGGGGCGCAACGGGCAGGTCTGGGGGTGGTTTGGCGGGATGATCCGGCCTGGTCGGTGGTGGAACGCGCCGAAGAGGCGCTGCACCGGTCCCTAGCCCCCCTCCTCCTCGATCCCGCCGCGCCGCTCGACCGCACCGAGGACGCCCAGCTGTCCGTGCTCCTCACCTCGCTGATGGTCTGGGAGACGGTGGCTCCCGCCCTGGCTCCCATCGTGGGCTTCGCCGGCCACTCGCTCGGCCAGGTGACGGCCCTCATGGCGGCGGGGACCCTCTCCCTGGACGACGGGATTCGCCTCGCTGCTCGCCGGGCTCGTCACACCCAGGACGCGGCCGAGCGTCATCCCGGCCAGATGGTGGCCTTGCTCGGCGCCACCCTCGACCAGGCCCACCAGCTCTGTCAGAGAGGCGGGGCCGAGTGCTGGCTGGCCAATGACAACGCACCCGGTCAGGTGGTCGTTGCGGGGACGCCTGAAGCGGTGGCCGACGTCGTGGACCGGGCCGGCACCGCCGGCGCCGGCCGGGCCACCCGGCTGCGCGTGGGCGGCGCCTTCCACACCCCACTCATGGCCGATGCCGCCGCCGCCTTCGCCCAGGATCTGCGAACCGTGCCGTTGTCGGGGTGCACGGCGCCCGTGGTCTCCAACGGTGACGCCCTCCCCTACGAGGACGGCGAGGGATGGCGCCGACGCCTGGAGGAGCATCTCGTGCGCCCCGTCCGCTGGCGTGAGTCGGTGGAGAAGCTGGTGGCCATGGGCGCCACCGAGCTGGTGGAGGTGGGTCCGGGCGGCATCCTGACCGGTCTGGCTCGCCGCATCGTCCCGGAGGTCCCCGTGCGTGGCACCGAGTCTCTCCTCGAAGGGGTGTCGGCGTGACGCCGGCGACGCAGGCCAAGGCCGTTCGCGGCGAGGAGCTGGAGGTGCCCGAGCGGGTGATCCTGGCACCGGCCGTCGGCGTCTTCCAGCCCGCGCCCACCGAGTCGCACCCGCAGGGGGCCGAAGGGGCCTCGGACGACGAGGGAGCTCAGAGCGGGGGCAAACCGGTGGCCGTGGGCGATGTGGTGGGGGTGGTCGAGACCCGGGGCCAGGCTCACCCCGTGCGCAGCGCCTTCACCGGCTTCCTCGTGGGCATGCTGGCCCACCCCGGCGAGCGGGTCCGCGAGGGCCAGCCCGTCGCCTGGTTGCGGGTTCTCTAGCAGGGCATCCGATGGGTCTCGCCATTACCGGACTGGGGACGGCTGTCCCCCACCAGCGCCTCACCAACGCCGACCTCGAGCGCATGGTGGACACCAGCGACGAGTGGATCGTGGAGCGCACCGGCATCCGGGAGCGGCGAGTGGCGGCCGAGGGAGAGACCTCGGCCACCCTGGGCACAGCGGCTGCCGGTGCCGCCCTCAAGGACGCGGGGCTCACTCCCGACGACGTGGGCCTGCTGCTGGTGGCCACCACCACGCCGGTCCAGCTCTTCCCGGCCACCGCCGTCCGGATCCAGGACGATCTGGGGCTGCGATGCGGGGCCTTCGACGTCATGGCCGCCTGCTCGGGCTTCGTGTACGGCCTGGTGGCGGCGTCGGGGATGATGGCGGCCGAGGCTGCCGCAGGGCCAGTGCGGGACCCCGGAGTGGGCGACCGTCGCCATGCCCTGGTGGTGGGGACCGAGACCCTGACGCGTGTCGTGGACCCGAACGATCGATCCACCCGCATCCTCTTCGGTGACGGCGCCGGCGCCGCGGTGGTGTCACCCTGCACCGATCCGGAGGGAGGCCTCCTGTCGTGGGACCTTGGCTCCGACGGCTCACTTGTTTCTCTGCTGGAGGTGCCGCCCGGGGAGCAGTGGTTGCGCATGGAGGGCAAGGAGGTCTTCCGGCGCGCCGTGCGGGTGGTGGTGGAGTCGTCCTCGGCCGCCCTCGCCAAGGCGGGCCTGGGGCCCGAGGACGTGGACCTGTTCGTGCCCCACCAGGCCAACCTCCGCATCATCGACGCCGTGGGCAGCCGCCTCGGGATCCCGTCCGAGCGCACCGTCACCAACATCGAGCGTTACGGGAACACCTCGGCGGCGTCCATCCCCCTGGCCCTGGCCGAGGCTGCCGAGGACGGTCGGCTCCGTGGTGGGGAGTTGGTGCTCGTCTCCGGCTTCGGCGCCGGGATGACCTGGGCCAGCGCGGTGATGCGCTGGCAGCCGCGCCCGTGAGCGAGGTGCAGGCCGGCGAGGCGGTGGGCACATCCCGCGTGGCTCTGGTGACGGGGGGCTCCGGGGGGATCGGCCGGGCTACTGTCGGGGCCCTCGCCGATGCTGGTCACCGCGTGGCCGTGGGTTACCGGCGCGACCGCGTGGGGGCCGAGAAGGCCGCAGCCGAGATCGACGGCGTCGCCGTCGAGGTCGACGTCTCCGAGCCCGAGTCGGTGGACGCCGCCTTCTCGTTGGTGGAGGAGGCGCTGGGCCCGGTCGAGGTCCTGGTCAACAACGCCGGCGTCAACGCCGACGGGCTGATCCTGCGCATGAGCGACGAGCAGTGGCGCCGCGTGCTGGCCACCAACCTCGACGGCGCCTTCTACGTCACCAGGCGGGCCAGCGCCACCATGCTCCGGCGCCGTTTCGGCCGCATCGTCAACGTGGGTTCGGTGGTGGGCTCCACGGGCGCCCCGGGCCAGGCCAACTACGCCGCGGCCAAGGCCGGCCTCATCGGCCTCACCCGGTCGGTGGCCCGGGAGCTAGCATCGCGGGGAGTCACCTGCAATCTGGTGGCGCCCGGGCCGATCACCACGGCCATGACCGACGCCCTGTCCGAAAAGCGGCTGGCAGAGCTGGTCGGCCTCGTGCCCCTCGGGCGCACGGGGACTGCCGAGGAGGTGGCAGCGGTGATCGCCTTTCTCTGCTCCAACGCCGCCTCCTATGTCACCGGGGCAGTGGTACCGGTCGATGGCGGCACGAGCATGGGCCACTGAGTGTGACTGACCTGGACACGACAGGCGCCGGCGTGGCGTCGACACCATTTGCCGAAGAGGAGAGCGTGATGGAAAGAGATCAGGTGATGGTCACCATGCGAGAGGTCGCCCCCGAGGTCCTGGGCGTGGCGCCCGACGTCGTGGTGGAAGAGGCGAGCTTCAAGGACGACCTCGACGCCGACAGCCTGGACCTGGTCGAGCTGGTGATGGGTCTCGAGGAACGCCTCCACGTCACCATCCCCGAGGACGAGCTCTCGGAGATCAAGACCGTGGGCCAGGCCGTGGACCTGGTGATGGCCAAGCTGACGGTCGGCACATGAGGGTCCCATGACGGCCAGCGACCAGAGCGGCCGCCATCGCGTGGCCGTCACCGGCCTCGGCGTCAAATCGCCGGCCGGCAACGACGTGGCCGAGCTCTGGTCCACGTTGCTGGCGGCCCGGCCCGCCGCCGCGCCCATCTCCCGCTTCGACGCCTCCCACCTGCCGGTGGGCTTCGCCTGCGAGGTTCACGACTTCGACCCGTCCGACTACTTCGGGCCCAAAGAGGTGCGCCGAGCCGACCGGGTGACCCATCTCGGCTTCGCCGCCGCCACCGACGCCCTGGTGGACGCCGGCGACCTCGGAGCCGACCCCGGGCAGTGCGGCGTGGTGGTAGGCGTCGGCATCGGCGGGCTGTGGACCCAGGAGGAGGAGGAGAAGGTCCTCTTCGAGAAGGGCCCCAACCGGGTGAGCCCCTTCCTCGTGCCCATGATGATGCCCAACGCCACGGCGGGCACCATCGCCATGCGCCACGGCTGGAAGGGCCCCAACCTGTGCATCGCCACCGCCTGCGCCGCGGGCACCAATGCCATCGGCGAGGCCAGCCGCCTCATCCGGGAGGGCTCGGCCCAGGTCGTGTTGGCGGGCGGGGCCGAGGCTGTCCTCACGCCCATCGCCATCTCCGCCTTCGCCCGCATGGGTGCGCTCAGCACCCGCTCCGAGGAGCCCGAGCGCGCCTCGCGCCCGTTCGATCCCGACCGTGATGGGTTCGTGATGGGAGAGGGGGCGGCGTTCCTGGTCCTCGAGCGCTGGGACCGGGCCGAGGCCCGCGGCGCCGAGATCCACGGCGAGGTCCTCGGCTACGGGCGCAACGCCGACGCCTATCACATCACCGCCCCTTCCCCGGACGGCAGCGGGGCGGTGGCCTGTATGGAGGCCGCGCTCCAGGATGCCGGGATCGGCTCGGACGACATCGGCCACGTCAACGCCCACGGCACCTCCACGCCCCTCAACGACGCCATGGAGGCCGAAGCCATCGTCAAGGTGTTCGGCGGCTCGCCTCCCCCTGTCACCTCCACCAAGGGCGTCACCGGGCACCTCATCGGCGCCGCCGGGGCGGTGGAGGCCGTGGCCGCCATCCTCGCGGCGCGAGAGCAGCTGGCTCCTCCCACCGCCAATCATGAGCGGACCGACCCCGACGTCACCGTCGACGTGATTGCCGGCGCTCCCCGCCGGGTCAGCGGGCCGGTGGTGTCCAACTCCTTCGGGTTCGGCGGTCACAACGCCACGCTGGTTCTGTCGGCGGCCGAGGGCTGACCCTGCGGATCGCCGCCGGCCGCCCCTCCGCCGCCACCGCCGACGTCACCAAGCTCGGCGGGCGCACCGTGGCCATGTTCCGCCTGGAGGGCGGTGACCACCGAGGTGCGCTGGGCCCGGCCGAGGGTCTCACCATCGAACGGCTGGTGGAGGTGGCCACCGACCTGGGCGTGCCCATCCTGGGCGTCGTCTCCACCTCCGGGGCCGACGTCGGTCACGGGGTGGCGTCCCTACATGCCTGGGGACGGGTGGCCAGGGCCGTCAGCCAGGCGTCAGGGGTGGTACCCGTGGCCGCGGTGGTCAGCGGGCCGTGCGTGTCCGGGCCGGCGCTGCTGTTGGGCGTGGCCGACATCGTCGTCATGACCAGCGCCGCCTTCGCCTACGTGAGCGGGCCCATGGCCGTGCGGAGCTTCACCGGCAGGGAGGTGGGCAATCGCGACCTCGGGGGCGCTGACATCCACGCCCTGCGTACCGGGCTGGCGTGGGGCGTGGAGGAGGACGAGGACGCCGGTCTCCACGCCGCCCTGGACGCCCTGTCCTACTTCCCCTCCAACAACCACGAGGAGGCGCCCCACTCACCGTCGCCCGACCCCGTGGGGCGCGACTCGGAGGTGGCGGCATCGGCGGTGCCCGCCTCGCAGACCGCCTCCTACGACGTGCGGACGGTGATCGAGGACGTGGTGGACGCCGAATCGTTCTACGAGGTGCGACGCCTGCACGCCCCCAACATGGTCACCGGCCTGGCGACGGTGGGGGGGCAGCCGGTGGGCATCATCGCCAACCAGCCCTCTCAGATGGCCGGCGCCATCGACGTCGAGGCCGCCAGCAAGGCGGCTCGTCTGGTGCAGTTGTGCGACGCCTTCAACGTGGCTCTCCTCACCTTCGTCGACACACCCGGGTTCCAGCCGGGCAAGGACATCGAGTGGCAGGGGATGATCCGCCACGGCGCCGAGCTGGTGCACGCCTACGCCGCCGCCACCGTGCCGCGGGTGAGCGTGGTCCTGCGCAAGGCGTACGGGGGTGCCTACATCGTGATGGACTCCAAGGGCATGGGAAGCGACACGTGCCTGGCCTGGCCGTCGGCGGAGGTGGCCGTGATGGGGGCGCCGGGCGCCGTCAACATCCTCCACGGCCGGCGCCTGGCCGCAGTGGAGGACGCTGCCGAGCGGGAGCAGGAGCGCAAGGCCCTGGAGACCGACTACGCCGTGGCCTACTGCACGCCTAGCATCGCCGCCGAGCGGGGGTACGTGGACGAGATCATCGAGCCGGCCTCCACCCGCCGGGCCGTGGCCGGCGCCCTGGCCGTGCTCCGCACCAAGCGGGAACGGCTCCCGCAGCGCCGCCACGCCAACACGCCGCTGTAAGGCTCGGTCGTAAGGAGGAGGGGACATGTTGCTGCAAGGCAAGAAGCTCATCGTCACCGGGGTGCTCACCGACGCCTCGATCGCCTTCTCCGTGGCCCGCCTGGCCCAGGAGCACGGGGCCGAGCTGGTGCTCACGTCCTTCGGGCGGCCCATGAGCCTCACCAAGCGGGCCGCCCGCCGCCTTCCCGAGCCACCCGAGGTGCTCGAGCTCGACGTGTCCGACCCCCAGCACTTCTCAAACCTCACCGAGGAGTTGGAGCGCCGGTGGGGCCGGGTTGACGGGGTGGTCCACGCCATCGGCTTCGCACCCGAGGCCTGTCTCGGCGGCGACATCCTGCGGGCGGGTTGGGAGGACGTGGCCACCGCCCTGCAGGTGTCTGCCTACTCGCTCAAGGCTCTTACCGAAGCTGCCCTCCCTCTCATGAAGGGTGAGGGCGGCTCCGTGGTGGCCCTCGACTTCGACGCCCGCCAGGCCTGGCCCCAGTACGACTGGATGGGCGTGGCCAAGGCCGCGCTGGAGTCCGTCGCCCGCTACCTGGCCCGGGACCTGGGACCTGCCGGCATACGGGTCAACCTGGTGTGCGCCGGCCCCGTTCGCACCGTGGCGGCCAAGTCCATACCCGGCTTCAGCAGCTTCGAGGCGGCGTGGAAGGACCGGGCCCCTCTGGGATGGGACGTGGCCGATGCCGAGCCCGTCGCTCGGGCGTGTGTGGCGCTGTTGTCGGACCTGTTCCCAGCCACCACTGGGGAGATGCTCCACGTGGACGGTGGCTACCACGCCGTGGGCGCCTGAGAGAACAGGCGACTCCCGGCCGTGAGCGACCTACGTGAGCACCTGATCGAGGCGCGCCTGGCCGGATCGGTCGCCACCACGCCGGGGAACACCGTGGCCAACTGCGAGAAGCTCGTGGCCGGCAAACCCGACTACACCTTCGGCCTCTCCGACTGGAGGAGCGTCGACGTGGCCGAGGTCCGGGCCGTCGTGTCCGGGTTGTTCGGCGCCGCCGCCGTGGATGGCGACCCGGACGGGCCGGGTTGGATCGACCCCGACGCCACCCTGGCCGCCATCGAGGGTCACCGAGCCAAGGTGGCTGACCACGCCCGTGCCCGCTCGAGGGTGTTGCTCGCCACCGGTCATCCCACGGGCCTGCTGCCCCACTACATGACGCTGGGCCGGGCCCTGCTCGACGCCGGCTGTGATCTGCTGACGGCCCTCGACAACTCCTGGCTCGTCGAGGTTCCGGAGCGCCGGGGGCTGCGCTTCCTCGGGAGGGTGGCGTGCGCCTGGACGGGCGGAGACCTGATCCACACCCACCGTTCCCACTACATGGAGGCCATGCTCGACGCCCTCGACGAGGAGGGCCGGTGGCCCGACCTCGTCCTCGGCGACCACGGCATGGCCGGCGCCGCCATAGAGCGGGGCATCGAGACCCTCGGTATCGCCGACGTCAACGACCCGGCCCTGTTCCTCGCTCAAGCCCGAGGCCGTACCGAGTCGGTGATGCCCATCGACGACAATCTGGCCCCACGCCTCTTCGAACCGGTCACCACCGCCATCCTCGACGGTGTGACGGTCACGGCCCCCGCTAAACTTCCTGCTTGGTGAGCCTTTCCCTCTCGGACCTCCGTGAACGCGCGCGCACGCCCGGCGCCCAGAAGGCCATCCGCTACTCGCTGGTCTCGGTCATCTCGGTGGCCGTCAACCAGGTGTCCCTCTTCTTCCTCCAGTACGGCTTCCACTGGACGGCCAAGTCGGCGGCCATCGCCGCCGCTGCCCTGGGCGGCGTCCCCTCCTACTACCTGAACCGGAGATGGGCCTGGGGCAAGACGGGACGTTCGCACCTTCTCAAGGAGGTCGCGCCCTTCTGGGTCATCGCCTTCGTCGGCCTGGTCTTCTCGACCTGGGCTGCGGACTTCGGCGAGAGCCTGGCCCAGGACCACTTCGCCGCCAGCCGCCTCCTTCAGGCCCTCACGGTGAACTTCTTCGCCCTGGGCGCCTTCGGGGTCCTCTGGGTGGGCAAGTTCATCTTGTTCAACAAGGTGCTGTTCGTCACCAGGGACGAGGACCTGAGGAGCGCGCTGGCCGACGAGGTCGTGGCCTGACCCTGGCTACCCACTGGGACCCGCCCCACCTGGATCCGGTCCACCTGGCCGTGGCCAGGGCGACCAGGGGGTTCATGCCCGAGGAGGAGGGAATGGCCCTGCACCGGGCCGGCCTCCAGGCCGCGGCATCGCGAACCGGCCCCCTGCTCGAGATCGGCACCTACTGCGGGAAGTCGGCGGTGTACCTGGGAGCGGCGGCGGAGACCGCGGACACGATGTTGTTCACCGTCGACCACCATCGAGGCTCGGAGGAGAACCAGCCGGGTTGGGAGCACCACGACTCCGAGCTCGTGGATCCCGTCACGGGGCGAATGGACACCCTGGCCCACCTCCGCCGCACCCTCGAAGGGGCCGGTCTGGAGAGGTCGGTTGTGGCAGTGGTGGGCGAGTCGTCCGCCGTGGCCGCCCACTGGCGCACCCCGTTGGCACTGGTCTTCATCGACGGCGGGCACGGGCCGGCGCCGGCGTGGGCCGACTACCAGGGGTGGGCTCCGCACTTGGCGGTGGGAGGGCTCCTCGTCATCCACGACGTGTTCCCCGACCCCGCAGCAGGGGGCAGGCCGCCCTACGAGCTGTGGTGCCGGGCCCGGGCGTCGGGGGCGTTCGCCGACCTATGGGCGTGCGGGAGCCTACGGGTGCTGCGCCGGGTGGGCCCCGGCGTCTGAGGCCGTCAGTGGTCCGGCGGGCACGACCAGTCCCCGTGGAAGGTCGTGACCGCGGAACAGCCGCGCCGCCGCGCCCTCTCCGAACAGGGTGTGGTGGGCCAGAACCACCGCCGCCGACGAGTAGGTGCTGTGCTCGTCGCAGGGAAAGTGAACGGTCTGGGGGTACACGCACCCCGTCCAGTACGACCCGTCGACGCGGCGCAGGCGCTGGGCCCACGTGAGCAGGAGCTCGGCCTCCTCGTAGAGACCACAGGCGGCCAGGGCCAGCGAGCACTCCGCCGTCTCCGCGCTGGTGACCCAGGGCCGGTCGGAGACGCAGCGGACCCCCAGGCCGTCCATGACGAAGGTCGGCCAGCCCTCCCGGAGGCGGGCCCGGGCCGGCTCCCCGCCGACCGCTCCGCACAGCACCGGGTAGTACCAGTCCATGGCGAAACGGTGCTTGGGCTCGAAGGCATGGGGACGATGGGCGATGGCGTGGGCCAGGCGTCCGGCGGCCAGCTCCCACTCGGGCCGGGGCCGGCCGAGCGTCTCTGTGGTGGCGACGGCGCAGCGCAGGCTGAAGTAGATCGACGACGAGGCGGTCAGCAGGGCATAGCGCCCGGCGCTGCCGTCGGGCTCCACGCACCAGAGCACCTCGCCGCCCGGCTGCTGGAGCCCGAGGACGAAGCCCACGGCGGCCTCCACCGTGGGGGACATGGCCTCGAGGAAGCCGCGGTCGGCGGTGGTGAGATAGTGCTGCCAGGTTCCCGTGGCCACGTAGGCGCACACGTTGGTGTCCCGGCGCCGGTCCACCGAGGCGCCGTTGCGGTAGTAGTTGGACCAGGAACCGTCGGGGGCCTGGGCTCCGGCCAGCCATCGGTAGGCCAGCTGCGCCTCACGGCGCCGGCCCCCCACGGTGAGGGCCATGGCCGCCTCCACGTGGTTCCAGGGGTCGGCGTGCCCGCCCAGGTACCAGGGAACCATGCCGTCGGGGCGTTGGAGCTCGGCGATGCGCTCTACCGTGGCGGCCACCTGGGCCCTGGTCAGCACGGCTTGTCCAGGTAGACCACCAGGCTCTTGCCGAGGATGGGGTTGAGGAGCCGCTCCACGAGGCGCAGCGGTGAGCGGGGATGGGCGATGTCCCACACGAGCAGGGCGTGGTAGGCGCGCACCAGGCGGTGGTCGTCGCGGCCCACGCCGACGGCGCACTTGAGCCACCAGTACGGCGAGTGCAGGGCGTGGGCGTGGTGGCGGCCCCGGTACCGGAGGCCGGTCCCTCGCAGGCGGTCCACCAGCGCCGAGCGGCGGTAGATGCGCACGTGACCGCCGGGATTGGAGCGGTAGTCGCGCGACAGGCCCCAGTTGACCGCCTCGGGCAGCCACCGCGGCACCGTCACGGCCACGCTCCCGCCGGGACGGAGCACCCGTGCCAGCTCGGCCATGGCCGGCTCGTCGGCTTCGACGTGCTCCAGGACCTCGGCGGCGATGACCCGGTCGAAGGACCGGTCGGGAAAGGGCAGGCCCAGGACGTCACCGCACACCGCTGTGCCCGCGCCGCTCGCCGCCACCTGGCCTTCGGCCGTCATGGCCCCGAGCACCACGGCCACGCCCGTGACCTCGCCGTCGTCGGCGTCCACGGCCACGACCCGACCGCCTCGCCGCAGGCCCTCGTAAGCGTGGCGACCGGCTCCGCAACCCAGGTCCAGCAGGCGGTCACCGGGCCAGAGCCCGAGGCGGTCGTAGTCGACGGTCAGCACTGGCGATGTCGGGCCAGCAGGCGGCGGTACTGGACGACGGTGCCCTCTGCGGTGGCCTGCCAGGTGAAGCGCTCGAGGGCCCTCGCCCGGCCGGCCCGGCCGAGGCGAGCGCGCAGCGCGCCGTCGTCGAGGGCCAGGCCGATGGCCGCGGCCAGGGCCTCCACATCTCCGGGCGGCACCAGCAGGGCGGTCTTCCCGCTCCGGCCCACGACCTCCGGGAGGGCTCCGCCTGTGGTGGCCACCACCGCCACCCCGCAGGCCATGGCCTCCACGGCGGGGAGAGAGAAGCCTTCGTAGAGCGACGGCACCACGGCCAGCTCGGCCTGGGCATGGAGCCGCACCAGGGCTTCGTCGCTCAACCCGCTCACGAACCGCACGGCCCCTTCGAGGCCCAGCCGGTCGATGGTGGCCTCGGCCCCGCTGTGAGGCCGAGGAGTGCCCACCACCACCAGCTCGGCGTGCCGCTCGGTGCGGGCCTTGGCCAGCGCCTCGAGCAAGGGCACCAGACCCTTCATGGTCACGTCGGCGCTGGCGGTGGTCACGAGCAGGCCCGGCACCTTCGGGACACCGGGACGGGGCCCGAAGCGGGAGTGGTCCACGCCGACGGGCACCACGGCCATGCGTCCCGGGTCCACGCCCATGTGGGTGGCGATGTCGGAGAGGGAGGACTCCGACACGGTGACGATGCGTGGGAGCCGGCGAGCCACCCGAACCTGCATGCGGACGAACCCGTACCACCGCCGCAGGATGAGCCGCCGCCGCCACTCTCCGGCTCCGCGCAGCTCGAGGTCCCGGTCCACGGTGATCGGATGGTGCACGGTGGCCAGCACGGGCCAGCCGTCGTCGACCATCCCCATCAGGCCGGTGCCCAGGCACTGGTTGTCGTGAACCACGTCGAAGGACCCCAGCCGAGCGGCCAACTCCCTCCGGGCCCGGAGGCTGAAGGTGAGTGGCTCGGGGAATCCGGCCGCGCACACGAGGGAGAACTCGAGGACGTCCACCCAAGAGCGGAACTCCCGAAGCCGGGGGGAGCGGAAAGGATCGGGCTGGCGGTAGAGGTCGAGGCTGGGTACGGGAACGAAGGCCACGCCGTCGTCGAGCACCGGATAGGGAGGGCCGCCGAAGACAGTGACCTCGTGGCCCTGGGCGACCAGCTCCCGCGTCAGGTGGCGGGTGTAAACGCCCTGGCCGCCGCAAAGAGGGTTGCCCCGATAGGCGAGGAAGGCGACGCGCAGCGGATGGCCGTGCCGTCTGGAGGACATAGGTGGCGGAGCGGTCACCCTACGTCCTCCGGGGGAACGGGAAGGGGAGGCGGTTCCGGCCCCTCCCTTGGCGTCTCGTTGCCAGCGACAGTCCCAGGGCCAGGCCCAGCGTCAGGCCGCCCAGAGCGAGGATTGGCCCGTCGCCCAGAGCGGCGTACACCGTGCGTCCGGTCCTCATGGTGGCGGGTCGCTGGAGGACCTGGCGGTGCCCGAGAGTGGTGCGTGCCAGCAGCTCTCCTCGGTGGTCGATGTAGGCGCTGTAACCCGTGGGCGCGGCCTGGAGGAGGTCACGGCCGTTCTCGATGGCGCGCAGGCGCGCCGCCGCCACTTCCTGAGCGGGGACCTGGCTGGAGCTGAACGAGGCCGCGTTGGTGGGAACGGTCAGCACCTGGGCTCCTTCCCGCGTGGCGGCTCGGGACCGGCTGGAGAAGAAGACCTCGTAGGAGATGGCTACGCCCACCGGGCCGATGGCGGTCCGGAGCAAACCGGGACCTCGACCGGGGATGGCGTCGCGGGGGACGGCCGAGACGTCCACGACCCGCTCGACCAGGCCACGCCAGGGGATGTACTCCCCGAACGGCACGCGCTGCACCTTGTCGTAGCGGGCGGTGATCTCGCCTTCGGGCGACCAGGCCACGGCCGCGTTCGTGAAGCGGTCGGGACTGGAGGTCTCGATGACGCCCGCCACCACGGTGGACCCCGTCTGACGGGCCACTTCGGCGACGCTCCGGCCTTCGGGCGTGTCCCGGAGGGGCTCTTCCACGTCGATCACGTCCTCGGGCCAGAGAACCAGGTCGAGGGGAGGCCGGAGGCCCGCGCTGGCCGCCAGCTGGGCGTCGAACACGGCCTGGGGGTCAGACTCCACGCCGAGGAAGCCCCGGCGCCCGCCGCCCTGGACCACGGCGGTGGCCACGGCCGACCCGTCTCCCCCGTCGGGGCTGACCGCCCCCAGCGACACCACCCCGACGACGACCCCCAGGGCCAGAGCCGTCAGGAGCCACCGCCGCCGTGCCATCTGGGCCAGCCCCACCCCCGCCAGGACCGAGAGGGCGAGGACCACGAGCTCGCCCCCGAGACGGGCGGCTCCGGCGATCGGGCCGCTGGCCTGGCCGAGGGCGATGCCAGCGAGGGGCACCCCTCCGAAGGGCACCAACCCCCGGGCCGCCTCTGACAGCACCACGGCGGCGGGTAGGGCCAGCGTCCCCCGTCGCCCTCGTGGTGTGAGCAGGGCGGCCAGGGCCACGAACGACGCCTCGATCAGGACGGCGAGGGCGGCGCCGAGGACGTGGAACTCCCGCATCCACCACAGACCCACGCCGAAGAAGCCCAAACCGAAGGCCATGCCCGCCATCAGGCGTCGCGGCGCGGGCAGGTCGTGTAGGCACCACGACAACGCTGCCGTCCCCGCGAAGGCCAGCGGCCACCAGCCCCACGGGGGAAGTGACAGCGCCGACACCGCCCCACCCAGGACGGCGAGGGCGGCGCGGCGGAGAAGACCCGAGGAGGCGATGCGCCATCGTGGTCCGCCCGGTGCCCGGGCTCCAGTCCGCCCAGGCCCTATCCTCCGCCACGATGGCGACACGAGCTGGTGAAGGCGGCCAAAGCGATGGTCAGGCCCCGGAAACGCCGGCACGACTCGGGGCGCGGTCCTGGGGGCCCGCTCTGAAGCGGACCGTCCGAGAGTTCAAAGAGGACAACCTGGCGGACCGGGCCGCGGCGCTCACCTACTACGGCGTGCTGGCGATCTTCCCTGCCCTGCTCGCCCTCGTCTCCGTCCTGGGCGTGGCGGGACCCTCGGCCACACAGCCTCTGATCGACAACCTGGGTCAGCTGGCACCGGGACCGACAAGGGACATCTTCACCACCGCCATCGAGAACCTGCAGAAGAGCAAGGGCTCAGGCGGCATCCTCCTCGTCGTCGGCATGGCCGCTGCCCTGTGGTCCGCGTCCGGCTACGTGGCCGCCTTCATGCGCGCCTCCAACGCCATCTACGACGTGGAGGAGGGGCGGCCACTGTGGAAGAAGGCCCCTCTCAGGATCGGGCTCACCCTCGTCCTCGTGGTGCTGTTGGCCATCAGCGCCATCGGCGTGGTCCTCACCGGCGGCCTCGCCGACCAGGTCGGAAAGGTGCTGGGCGTGGAGAGGACGGCGGTGACGGTCTGGGAGATCGCCAAGTGGCCGGTGCTGCTGATCATGATCAGCATGATGTTGGCCATCCTCTACTGGGCATCGCCCAACGTGAAGCAGCCAGGGTTCCCCTGGGTCAGCCCTGGCGGCATCCTGGCCGTGGTCGTGTGGGTCGCGGCCTCCGTGGCCTTCGCCTTGTACGTAGCCAACTTCGGCTCGTACAACAAGACCTACGGGGCGCTGGGCGGGGTGATCATCTTCCTCGTCTGGCTATGGCTCTCGAACATCGCCGTGCTCCTCGGCGCCGAGTTCAACGCCGAGCTCGAGCGGGGTCGCCAGATCGAGGCCGGCCAGGACCCGGAAAAGGAGCCCTTCCTGGAGCCCCGGGACACCAGGAGGATGAAGAGCTGATGGTGCCCGTTCCGTGGCTCACCCCAGCTCGGGAAGGGTCTGCTCCAGCTCGTTGAGGGGGGCGAAGAGGTCGCCGAGGCGGTTCACCCGGTCGACCACGTCCTGGGCTTGGAACACCAGCAGGCCAGGATCGGCGCTGTCGGCGGTCCGGGCCACCTCCTCCCACGTCACCGGCGTGGACACAGTGGGAAGCGGCCGAGCCCGGAGGGAGTACACGCAGACGGTCGTTTTGTGCTCGTCGTTCTGGCTCCAGTCGATCAGCACCTTTCCCGAGCGCAGGTCCTTGCGCATGCTGGACACCACCTCGGCCGGGAACCGCTGCTCGAACAGCTGGGCCAGGGCCAGGGCGAAGTCCTTGGTGCCGCCCTCGTAGGTGGCGGGGGTGTTGAGGGGAGCGTAGAGCTGGAGGCCCTTGGATCCCGAGGTCTTGGCGAGGCTCTCGAGACCCATGCGCCCGAGCAGGTCCTTCAGGCGCAGCGCCACGCGGCAGCACTCCACGATGGTTGCCGGCGCACCGGGGTCGAGGTCGAACACCACCATCGTGGGTCGAGCGATGTCGCCGGCGCGCGAGAGCGACGTGTGCAGTTCGAGGCTGGCCAGGTTGGCCACCCACACCAGCGTGGGCAGGTCACCGGCCACGCAGTAGGCCACCTCGGCCCGGTTGTGCCGGCTCCAGATGGGCGCCACCTCCACCCAGTCCGGCCGGTGCGAGGGGCAACGCTTCTCGTAGAAGGACTCGGCCTCCACTCCGTTGGGGTAGCGCTTGAGGGTGAGGGGGCGCCCGGCCAGGTGAGGGAGCAGGACGCCGGCCACGGCCCGGTAGTAGGCGATGACCTGCCCCTTGGTGAACCCCGCCTCGGGGTACAGCACCTTGTCCAGGTTGGAGAGGGTGAGCTCGCGACCTTCGACGGCGATCTTGGTCCCCGCCGGGCTCACGAAGCCTTCTGGGACTCGTCCTGTCGGGACTCGTCGCCCTGTGATCCCTCCGCAGCCTGCCCCTTGGCCGCGGTCAGCGAGGCCTCCAGGGCGGCCATGAGGTCCACCACCGGTCGGCGGGGCTCGGCGGCCGGCCGGGCCACCACTTCCTCGCCCTCGGCCTTGCGCTCGATGAGGGCCAGCACCTGCTCCCGATGTGTGTCGTGGTACTTGTGGGGGTCGAACTCGGTGCTGAGGGTCTCGATGAGCTGGTTGGCCATGGCCAGCTCCCGATCGCTGACCTCACCCACCTTGCCCGGCAGCCCCTCGACCTCCTCCTGGGCCACCACCTCGTCGGAGAAGTTCATGGTCGACATGACCAGCGCCTCACCGAGGGGTCGGATGGCCACCAGGTACTGCTTCGTGCGCATCACCACCTTGGCGATGCCGACCTTGCCCGACTCGCGCATGGCCTCCAGGAGGAGGCGGTAGGGCTTGGCGCCCCGCTCGTCGGGGACGACGTAGTACGAGGAGTCGAAGTACAGCGGGTCGATCTGGTCGAGGTCCACGAAGTCCTCGATGTCGATGGTGTGGGTGCTCTCGGGGTCCAGCTCCTCCAGCTCGGCGGGCTCAATCACCACGTATTGGTCGCCGCCGAGGTCGTAGCCCTTGGCCACCTCCTCGTAGGCCACCTCCTCCCCGTCCAGAGAGCACACTCTCTTCTGCTGGACCCGAGCGCCGTCCTTGGTGTGCACCTGATGAAAGCGAACGTCCTTCTTGCGCACCGCGGTGAAGAGCTTTACGGGCACGTTCACCAGCCCGAAGCTGATGGCGCCGCCCCAGATTGACCTGGCCATGGGCCTAGTCTCCCCCGACAAGGGGCTCGCGCACCACCTCCTCGGGCGCCTTGTCGGTCCGGAGACCCTTGAACGAGGGGTGGCGCATGGTGCCAGCCGCGGTCCATTCGCTGAACTCGACCTCGGCCACGAGCCGGGGCTCGACGAACCTGGCATCCCTCCGGATCACGTCATTGCGGGGCACCTTGGTGGCGAACGGGCTGGTGCCTCGCTCGAGAGGGGCGAGGGCGCGGGCCAGGTCCTGGAGCGTCATGTCGGTGAACCCGGTTCCAACGCGTCCCGCGTACAGAAGCTCGCCGCTCTGGTAGTAGCCGGTCAAGAGGGCACCGAGGCGGCCCGAGCGGTTTCCCGAGCCGGGTACCCACCCGCCCACGACGACCTCTTGCCGGGGCTTCGACTTGACCTTGACCCAGGCGCGGGAGCGCCGGCCCGGCTCGTAGACCGAGTCGAGTCGTTTGGCCACGATGCCCTCCATGCCCCGAGCCCTGACGGCGGCCAGCAGGCCGGCTCCGTCACCGACATGGTTCCTGGGTGTCGACCACCAGGGATGGTCGAGGCCCAGGCTCTCCAGCAGCGCCCGACGCTCCTGGTAGGGAAGGTCCATGGTGGAGCGGTCGTCGAGCCACAGCACGTCGAAGGCCATGAACGCCACCGGATAGCGGTCCATGCGCCGGCGCACGTCTCGGGGATCGGTGACGTGCATGCGGTGCTGGAGGTGACCGAAGCTGGGCCGGCCCTGCTCGTCGAAGGCGACCATCTCACCGTCGAGGACCACCGTTCGCCCCACGAGCCCCGCCAGAGGCCACAGCTCCGGGTAGCGGGGCGTGATGTCGACGAGCCTGCGGCTCACCACGTGCAGTTGGGCGTCGACGGCGTGGACCAGAGCCCTGACCCCGTCCCACTTGATCTCGAAGGCAAAGGCCGCCTCCTCCCGGGGGAGGGGGCCGGCGGCGGCCAGCATGGGCGCTATGCCTCCGGGCATCCTCTGGGGGGGCACCGCGGTCACCTCAACGAAGGCGTTTCACCGTTGATGGCGCAGGGAATGTCCAGGTCAGCCATGGAAGAGGTGCCCGAGGAGGCCATCCAGGAGGTCGAGGGCGAGCCCGAGGTCACGGCTCACGACCACGAGGGGATCGCGGGTGAGGACGGCACGCTGCGACGCCACCTCGAGGGGGTTCACCGGCTCGAGGTCCCCCCGCAGATGAGCCCGTCGACCCAGTCCGGCCTGCACGACCGCCTCCACGACGAGACCCGGGCAGCCGACGACTGACGACCACCGGGCACGGTCCCGTCACGGGCGGGATCAGGGCTCGCGGTCGTGGTCCGCGTCCTCTCCCTGGGCCTCTTCTGCCACCACCCGCCGGGCCGCGGCCCGGCCCTGGTTGATGCACGTGGTGATCCCGAGGCCCCGGTAGGCGGCGCCGATCACCTCGACGCCCGGCAGGTCCCGCCGAAGGGCGGCCTCGATCCTCGCCACCCTCTCGAGGTGGCCCACGTGGTACTGAGGGAAGGCATCGACCCACCTGGTCACCCGGGCTCGGACCGGCGCGTCGGTGAGCCGCAGCACCTCGACCAGCTCGTTGTGGAGGTGCTGGACGAGCTCCACGTCGTCCATTTCCATCGCCCGTTGGTCAGCGAAGCGTCCGGCCGAGACCCGGAGCACCACCTCGCCCGGCTGGGCCCAGTGCGGCCACTTGGACGAAGCGAACGAGCAGGCGGTGATCAGGCGCCCGTCGTTGTACGGCACGAGGAACCCGCTCCCCTCCGGAGGCCGCGGGAAGGCGGATGCCGGGTACACGAGCACCGTCAGCGTCACCGAGGCGTGGTCGATGGCCCGGAGCTCGGCCGCGGCGTCGGGCGAGGCGCCGGCGACGAGATCGGCGGTGACGTTGGCCGGCGTGGCCACGAGGGTGGCGTCGGCCCCCTCGGCGGGCACGGACTCGACCGGCGTCTCCAGTTGGACGGTCGCCCCCCCGGACTGCAGCTCGTCCTCCAACCGGCTCACCAGCCGGCCCAGGCCCCCGCGCAGGGAGTGGAACGAAGGTCTCTCCGCCTCGTGCCCGCGCTCGGACCGTACTCCCCGCATCAAGCTCCTGGCGGAGGCGGCCGCAGCCAGCTGCGGGGACGTTGCCCGCACGCTCAGGTCCTTGGAGGGGCCGGCGTGGATGCCGCCGAAGAGGGGGTCGACCAGGCGGTCGTGCACCTGACGGCCCAGACGCGCCGTGACCAGGTCGCCGACCGACACATCCCCGCCAGGGTCCCCCTTGGTACGCCCCAGAGGGATGATCCCGTCCAGGGCGGCTCTGGCCAAGGCCCCAGGCGGGAGGATGCGGGAGCGGGCGACGGACATGAGGCGGCTCGGCACGCCGAGGAGGATGTCCTGGGGGAGGGGGCGAAGCCGTCCCCTGGTCCAGACCGAGGCGTGGTCGGTGGCCGCGGTCACCAGCTCCTCCTCGAGGCCCAGCTCGCGGCAGAGCTGCACGGCTTCGGGCGTCGGGGCCACGAAGGCGTCCGGCCCGAGGTCCACGGGCCGACCGCCGATGTCCTCCGTGAGGATCCTGCCGCCGAGGCGGTCCGACGCCTCCAGCAGCAGAACCTCAGCGCCCGAGCGCAGCAGCTCCCAGGCGGCGGCCAGCCCGGTGATCCCCCCGCCTACGACCGTCACGCGAGTCACAGGACGGACCTGACCACGTCGGCCAGCATGGCCACGAAGCGGGGGTCGTCGTTCAGAGAGGCGGTTCGGCTGAGCTGCAGGCCGGTGGCCTCTGCCACCCCGCGAGCTTCGATGTCGACGTCGTAGAGGACCTCGAGGTGGTCGGACACGAAGCCGGCCGGGCAGACCACCACCGCCTCCACGCCGTCGTCAGGAAGACCACTGATGACCTCAAGGATGTCAGGTCCGATCCACGGGTCGGCGGTGCGTCCCGCGCTCTGCCAGGCCAGCCGCCAGCGGGCCAGCCCGGCCCGGGCCGCGACCGCACCCGCGGTCTGGCCAAGCTGGTCGGGGTAGGAGGGTTCGTCGAGGGTGAGGGCCCGCGCCGGTAGGGAGTGGGCGGTGAACAAGGTCTCCACGGGAGCTCCCGGAGGAAGACCGATCAGGCTGCGCAGCACCCGCTCGGCCAGCAGCTCGATCAGCACCGGGTGGAGGTTCCAGCGCTCGACCCCGAGGTAGGCGACGCCACCACCGGCGGCCGCGGCCCGCTGGTGGTACTGGGCCACGCTGAGGGCCGAGAAGTGGGGCGCCAGGACCAGACCCACCACCCGCTCCACGCCCGCGGACAGGAGCGTGGCCATGCCGTCCTCGATGAAAGGGGCGGCGTGCTTCTGGCCCAGGGTCACGACGAAGCCGTCACCCAGGCTGTCGCTGATGCCGGCGACCTGGGCGCGCGTGCGCTCGGCGAGAGGCGATGTGCCTCCGATGGCGGCATATCGCCTCTCGAGGTCGGCCAACAGCTCCGATGACGGCGGGCTCCCTCTCCGGACGTGCGTGTAGTACGCCTCCACGTCGTCGGCCGAGGCGGGGGAGCCGTAGGCCATGACCAGGACACCGGTGAGGTCGTCAACCACCGTGGACGAGGTCCACCACTCGCTCGAGGATGGCCGGATCCGTGTCGGGCAGCACGCCGTGGCCCAGGTTGAACACGTGACCCGGCCTCCCCCCGGCGCGTTCGAGGATCCTTCGGGTCTCCGCCGCCACCACCTCCCAGGGGGCGAGACAGACGGCGGGGTCGAGGTTGCCCTGCACGGCCTTGCCGGTGCCGACGCGGTCCCAGGCCACATCGAGCGGGACCCTCCAGTCGACACCCACCACATCGGGTCCGGCATCGGCCATGAGGCCGAGGAGCTCTCCCGTTCCCACGCCGAAGTGGATACGGGGCACACCGAGATCGGCCAGCCCTTCGAAGATCCGACGTGTGACCGGGAGCACGAGATCCCCGTAGTCGCTCGGGGACAGGACCCCGGCCCAGCTGTCGAACAGTTGGACAGCCCGGGCCCCGGCCTCCACCTGGGACCGCAGCGAGGCGAGGGCCAGGTCGGCGAGGGCGTCGAGGAGGGCCCACCAGGTCTCCGGCTGCCCGTGCATCAGGGCCCTGGTCCGGGCGTGGGTGCGTGACGGCCCCCCCTCGATGAGGTAGCTGGCCACCGTGAAGGGCGCGCCCGCGAACCCGATGAGCGGCACGGAGAGCTCGGCCGCCAGCATCCGTACGGCCTCGAGGACGTAGGGCGTGTCCTCCTCCGGCTCCAGGGGCCGGATCCGGGCCAGATCCTCCTTGGTACGGAACGGCTGCTCCACGACGGGGCCCTTGCCCCGGACGACGTCCACGCCGAACCCGATGGCCGCCACCGGGACCACGATGTCCGAGAAGAGGATGGCGGCGTCGACGCCGTAGCGGCGTACCGGCTGAAGCGTGAGCTCGGCCACCAGCTCCGGCCGCCGAATGGCCTCGAGGATGCTGCCGCTGCCGCGTCGGGCCCGGTACTCGGGCAGGGCCCGGCCCGCCTGACGCATGAACCACACCGGGACCTCGGAGGTGGGCCGGCGCCGGCAGGCGAGCAGGAATGAGGCGTCGTCGGGCGAGGCCATGGCGAGGCGACGTTAGTGACCGCCCGGCCCCCGAGGCGTCACCGGCAACCTAGACTCATCTCCCCTCCGCGCCGGGTTCTCGAAGGGAGCGCGTGGCCTCACACCCCGAGCTTCAGGCCGAGCAGTCCCACATCGAACGAGCTTACGAACGTGTGGACCAGCTGCGGGCCCGGGCCCGCGACCTGCTCGAGTCGGCGCTGCGTCAGCGGGGCGGCACCCCGCAGGCCGTCGCCGAGCGGGACGTGATCGTGCGCACGGCCCTTCACCGCATCGACCAGCTCGACCTCGGAGGCCAGCCACTGTGCTTCGGTCGCATCGACCTCGCCGACGGGCAGTCGTTCCACCTCGGCCGCCTGGCCGTCTCCAACGAGGACCAGGAGCCCCTGGTGGTGGACTGGCGAGCTCCCGTGGCCGAGCCCTTCTACCGCGCCACCGGCCGGCATCCCATGGGCCTGACCCGCCGTCGCCACTTCTCCACCGAGGGCCGGCGCGTGGTCGGCATAGAGGACGAGGTGTTCGCTGTCGACGGGCGGGACCAAACGGCCCTGGACGGGCGGGGTGGGAACTCCCTCGTGGGACCCGGCGCCCTGCTGGCCGCCCTGGAGCGCTCCCGGTCAGGCCACATGGGCGACATCGTGGCCACTGTCCAGCGCGAGCAGGACGAGGTGATCCGCTCCGACCTGGCAGGCGTGCTGGTGGTCCAGGGGGGCCCCGGCACGGGCAAGACGGCGGTTGCCCTCCATCGAGCCGCCTACCTCTTGTACACCCATCGCTTCCCCCTGGAGCGCCAGGGGGTGCTCCTGGTCGGGCCCAACCGGTTGTACCTCGGTTACGTGGAGCACGTCCTGCCGTCGCTCGGCGAGACGGGTGTGGTCCTCACCACCGTCGACGGGCTGGTGCCAGAGGCGCGGGTTCGCGCCCACGACGGCCGGCTGGCGGCGAGCGTGAAGGGCGACGCCCGGATGGCGGAGGTGCTGGCTCGTGCCGTGCGCGATCGTCAGCGCCGTCTCCGCCGCCCCCTCGAGGTGGGTGTGGATGGGGTCGTCCTTCGTCTCGGGGTCCAGGCCAGCAACCAGGCGGTAACCTCCGCCCGCCGCCGGACCGGTGCTCACAACGCCCGCCGCCGCCACCTGGAGGCGTGGCTGGCGCGTCACTTCCGTGAGCAGTACCGCCTGGCCATGGACCGCCGGCGCTGGTTGCGACCGGAAGCGGCGCCCGACGAGGCCGACGAGGCCGACGAGGCCGACGAGGAGCACGAGGATGTGTGGCCCCGGGTCCGGCGCTACCCGCAGGTCGCCGAAGCCCTCGACCGGATGTGGCCCCTCCTCGCTCCCGAGGAGCTGCTCCACGACCTCTACGGAGCGCCGGCGCTGCTCCGCCTGGCCGGGGACGGGTTGCTGGGGGAGGGCGAGCAGGCCGCCGTGCACCGGGAGCGCAGCACGAGCCTCGACGCCATCCCCTGGACGTCCGCCGACCTGGCCCTGATCGACGAGGCGCGGGTCCTCCTCGGTCCCCGCCGCTCGAGGGTGGCAGCCGGCGCCGAGGTCCGCACATACGGCCACATCGTGGTCGACGAGGCCCAGGACCTGACCGCCATGCAGTTGCGCATGCTGGCTCGCCGGTCGCTCTCGGGCTCCATGACCGTCGTGGGCGACATCGCCCAGGCCACGGGCTCTTCAGCTCCGGGTGGCTGGGACGACGTCACCAGGCACCTGCCCGATGGTTCCTCGGGCCGTGTGGCCCAGCTCAGCGTCAACTACCGCACACCCTCCGAGATCATGGAGGTGGCCGGCCGGGTCCTGTCCGAGGTTGCGCCCCACTTGCGCCTCCCGATGTCGGCACGGTCCACGGGGGTCCGGCCCACGTTCCTCACCGTCCTGCCCGGTGGTCCGCCCGGTGCGCTGGCGGCCGCCGTGGCCGAAGTGGCCGGGAAGGAGGGGGAAGAGGTCCATCCGGGTACCGCGGCAGTGATCACCGCGGCCCCGATGGTGGGCGCCCTCGTCGAGGCGATGGCGGCGGGCGGCGTCGACTTCGCCGACGCCGACCGAAGGGGCCTCGGAGCGCCGGTCACGCTGCTGGCCGTGGGTGTGGCCAAGGGACTGGAGTTCGATTCTGTGGTGGTGGTGGAGCCCGCCCTCATCGTCACCGAGGAGGCGCAGGGGCTCCGCGCTCTCTACACGGCACTCACCCGGGCCACGCAGCGTCTCACCGTGGTGCATGCCGAGCCGCTGCCCGTGGCGCTGTCCGACGCGCCGTCCGTGGTCCGTGGCGCCGTCGACACTACGCTCCCCCTGTGAGCTCAGCCCCGGTCCCTCGGGCGCCCGAGGTCGGCTTCGACGAGCTGGCCGGAGCGCTCGAGGTCGGGGCGCTGCTCGTAGACGTGCGCATGCCCGACGAGTACGCCGTGGTCCACGTGCCGGAGGCCGTGCTGATCCCCCTCCCCGAGCTGGCCGAGCGCACCGGAGACGTTCCCAAGGGCCAGCGGGTGTACGTCATCTGCGCCTCGGGAGGACGGAGCCTTGTTGCCGCCGAGGCCCTCAACCAGGCGGGATGGGATGCCGTCTCCGTGGCCGGCGGCACCAAGGGATGGGCGGCCGAGGGCCGTCCGGTCAGCCGTGGCCCGCAGGGCTAGCTCCACTCGTCCGAACGGAAATGGCCCCGAGCGGTCAGTAGGCATATCCTGTGCCCGCTTGCGGTGGGCTCACCCACTGTTGGGACGGGATAACCAGGCAAGAGTTCCCGGAGGCGCAGCCCCCGGGGGTGGGTTGGGAAGGGGCTTGATCGTGCTCGAGGGCAGTCGGGTCTGGTGATGGCCCGGTGGGGCTTACCGGCGCGGTCCCGGCTGTTGCTGTTCGTCCCCCTGCTGGCCGCGGTTGCGGCCGTGGTGCTCTACGAGCCACCGGGGGCGGGAGCCGCGGCCCCGGCGGTGGTCCAGCCAGGCCCCCACGCCGCCGTCGAGGGCGACGCTGAGCTTGGCGACCGGCTGTACCAGCGTGACTGTGGCTTCTGCCACGGCGCCGACGGCCGGGGGACTGCTCGGGGTCAGAACCTCACGGAGGTCGGCCCCGCCGAGGCCCACTACTCCATCACCACCGGGCGCATGCCCATCGAAGAGCCGGGCGACGAGCGGCGACGGCGAGAGGTTTTCTACAAGCCGGACGAGGTCGACGCCCTCATCGCCCACATGCGGAGGTTCCTGGCCCCCGAGCCCGAGATACCGGAGGTCGAGGTGGAGTCGGCCAAGCTTTCGGAGGGTGGCGAGATCTACCTGGCCGAGTGCGCCGGCTGTCACCAGTGGTCGGGGGCGGGCGGGGCCCTTCTCGGTCGGGAGGCACCCGGCCTCCAGGAGGCGACGCCGACCCAGATCGCCGAGGCCGTGCGCACCGGCCCCTCGAGCATGCCCGCCTACGGCGAGGAGGTCATGAGCGAGGAAGAGGTCAACAGCGTCGTCAAGTACGTGCTGTACCTCCGGGAGCCGCAGGACCGGGGCGGGAACGGGCTCTGGCACCTGGGCCCCTTCGCCGAGGGCCTGATCGCCTGGGTCGTCGGGATCGGCGTGTTGATACTGGCCGTGCTGTGGATCGGGGAGCGTGGGACGGGAGTGCAGCCATGAGGAGCCGTACGTGAGCGAGCACGAGCCGGGCGCAGCCCACGAGCGCGGTGCCGAGCGCCGAGCGGCTCTGGCCTTCCTCGTCGCCGCCGCCGGGGCGGTGGGGCTGGGCTTCGTGTACGCCGGCGGGGGACAACCGCAGCTCGAAGGCCTGCTCCTGGCGGTGGCTCTGGGCGGGATCGGCGTGGGGCTGGTGATCTGGGCCAACCGGCTCCTTCCCCCGGGGCCGGTCGAGGAGGCGCGCGAGGACCTTCCCACCACCGAGGAGGAGCGAGAGGCATTCGAAGAGGATCTGCGGGGCGCGGGGCTGGTGAAGCGGCGCAAGATGCTCAGCCGCATGCTGGGCTTGGCCGTCCTGGCCCTGGGGGGCGCCGCCGTCTTCCCCATCCGTTCGCTTGGACCGAGCCCCGGCCAGTCGCTCAAGCGCACCGCCTGGAAGCCCGGGATGAAGCTCGTCGACGAGCACGACGAGGAGGTCAAGGCCGACGCCCTCGAGGTCGGAGGGTTCATCACCGTGTTCCCCGAGGGGCACACCAAGGAGGCCGACACCCAGGCCGTGATGGTGAAGGTGGACGAGAACCAGTTCCACCCCTCCAAGGACCGGGAGGAGTGGTCCCCAGAGGGCCTCATCGTCTACTCCAAGGTCTGCACCCACGCCGGCTGCCCGGTGGGCCTCTACCAGGTGGACACCCACCAGTTGATCTGCCCCTGCCACCAGTCGGCCTTCAACGTGTTGGAGGAAGCCGAGCCCATCTTCGGCCCCGCCACCCGCAGGTTGCCCCAGCTGCCCATCGAGGTGGGCGAGAACGGCGAGCTCCGGGCCATGGGTGACTTCTCCAGCCCCATCGGCCCCGCCTTCTGGAACCTCTCGTGAAGCGGTCACCCATCAGGGCTCGGGTCCTGTCCGCTCTGCGACGACGGCGCGGCGCGGCGCTGCTCGCCGTGAGTGGGTTGCTGATGGCTGCCTGCGGGAAGGATTCGCCCTCGTCCCTGGACCCGCAAGGGCCGGCAGCCAAGAGCATCGCCAGTGTGTGGTGGCTCATGTTCGGGCTGGCCACGGCCGTCTACGTCGTCGTGGCGGGCTTCATCATCATCGGTGCCCTTCGGGGCCGGGGGACGCAAGAGGGCAAGCCCTCGCGGATCTCCGACGGCGCCTTCATCTGGGTGGGCGGGCTCATCGTCCCCATCCTGATCCTGGGCGTCCTGGCCGTGGTGACCGTGAAGACCACCGACGGGTTGCGAACGTCCGAAGCCGGCTCCAGCCCCGTGAGGATCGAGGTCACCGGCTTTCAGTTCTGGTGGGCGGTGGAGTACCCGGACGAGGACCTCACCACCGCCAACGAGATCCGGGTCCCGGCCGGTCGGCCGGTGGAGATCGGGCTGCACAGCCAGGACGTGATCCACAGCTTCTGGGTCCCTCAGCTGGCGGGGAAGGTGGACCTGGTCCCCGGCCAGCGAAACGTCATCCGCTTCACGGCCAACAGCCCCGGCGAGTACCGCGGCCAGTGCGCCGAGTTCTGCGGCCTCCAGCACGCCAAGATGGCCTTCCTCGTGGTGGCCGAGGAACCCGCCACCTACGAGCGCTGGGTCGCGCGTCAGCAGCGTCCCCGGGGCGGCCCGGCCAACGAGCGCGCCGCCGCCGGCGAGCAGGTCTTCATGCGTTCGACATGCGCCGGCTGCCACGCCATCCGAGGCACCGAGGCTCAGGGGACGAAGGGGCCCGACCTCAGCGACTTCGGCAGCCGCCGCATGCTCGGCGCCGGGGCGGAACCGAACACGAGGGGCCACCTGGCAGGCTGGATCGCCAACTCACAGACCATCAAGCCCGGGAACCTGATGCCGCCCGTGCAGCTCGAGCCCGACGACCTTCTCAACCTTGTCGAATACCTGGAGAACCAGAGGTGAGCCGATGACGATCACCGAGGAGCGAACCCCTACACCGGAGGAAGAGCACGAGGCCATCGAGATCCTGTGGGAGGAGGCACCGGGCACGCCCGGGTTCTTCGCCTCCGTGGACCACAAGCGCATCGGCATGCGCTACATCTACACGGCCTTCATCTTCTTCTTCATCGCCGGGCTCCAGGCCCTGCTGCTCCGGGCCCAGCTCACCACCCCGGACAGTCAGGTGATGGGCCCCCAGACCTACAACCAGATGTTCACCATGCACGGGACGACGATGATCTTCCTGTTCAACACCCCGGTGCTGGCCGGCTTCGGCAACTACCTGCTCCCCCTGCAGCTGGGCACCCGGGACATGGCCTTCCCCCGGCTCAACGCCTTCAGCTACTGGGTCTTCATCCTGGCGGCCATCTTCATGTACTCCAGCTACCTGGTGGGAAGGCCCCCGGCCGGCGGTTGGTTCGCCTACGTGCCCAACGTCAATCGGACCTACTCGCCGGGCGTCAACATGGACTTCTGGGGACTCGGGGTCATCTTCGTGGGCATCTCCACCACCGTCGGTGCCGTCAACTTCATCGTCACCATCTTCAAGATGCGGGCCCCGGGGATGACGCTCAACCGGATGCCCATGTTCGTGTGGTCCATCCTGGCCATGGCCTTCATGGTCATCTTCGCCGTGCCCGCACTCACCGTGGGCGCCGTGCTCCTCGAGGGAGACCGCCTGTTCGGCACCCAGTTCTACGAGGCCGCCGGGGGTGGGAGCCCGCTGCTGTACCAGCACCTGTTCTGGTTCTGGGGACACCCGGAGGTGTACATCCTCTTCGTGCCTGCGGCCGGGATGGTGGCGACGATCATCCCCGTATTCGCCCGACGACGGTTGGCCGGCTACAAGTGGACGGCGGCCTCGCTGGTGGGGATCTCCTTCATCAGCTTCGGCGTGTGGGTCCATCACATGTTCGCCACCGGCCTGCCGGCCCTGGCCATGTCCTTCTTCTCGGCTGCCAGCCTCATCATCGCCGTCCCCAGCGGGGTGCTCTTCTTCTGCCTCATCGCCACCATCTGGCGAGGTGTCGTGGAGTGGACGGTCCCCTTCCTGTTCGCCCTGGGCTGGTTCCTCATCTTCCTGCTCGGCGGTGTGACCGGGGTGATGCTCGGAGTGCTCCCGTTCAACTGGCAGGCCACCGACAGCTACTTCATCGTCGCCCACTTCCACTACGTGCTCAACGGTGCGGTGGTCTTTCCCATCTTCGGCGCCCTCTACTACTGGCTGCCCAAGATGACCGGCCGCATGCTGAACGAGCGGCTGGGCAAGGTGAGCTTCTGGGTCATGTTCGTCGGCTTCCATCTGGCCTTCTTCCCCATGCACGTTCTCGGCTTCCTGGGCATGCCCCGGCGGATATACACCTACAGCTCGGGGCTGGGCTGGGAGACCCTCAACCTCGTGGTCACCTTCGGCAGCGCCCTGTTCGGGTTCGGGACCCTGCTCACCCTCGGCAACTTCCTCGTCAGCCGGGTCCGGGGCGAGCCGGCCGGCGCCAACCCCTGGAACGCCGACGGTCTCGAGTGGTCGACGCCCACCTCCCCTCCGCCCGAGTGCAACTTCGAGGCCATTCCTGTGGCCGCCGGTCGCCATCCCCTCTGGGACAGCGAACGGCTGGAGGAGACGGAGTCGGGCACCGACGAGGCCACCAAGTCCATGGGTCCCTCCGGTGCCCTCAACCGCCAGACGCCCATCGTGTCCGGCCTGCAGTCCGGCCCCGAGGAGACCATGGAGATCCCCCAGCCCACCTACCTGCCCTTCGTGCTGGCTCTGGGGCTGGCGGTCCTGTTCCTGGGGCTGCTCCTCAAGGCCGCGGTCGTGGGCGTGCTGGGCGTGGTGGTGGCCGCGGCGGGAATGACCGGCTGGCTGTGGCGTACGGAGGTTGACCTTCAGTGACGACCGTGGAGGAAGCGAAGGAAGCAGCAACCACCACCGAGGACGAGGTCACCGAGGCTCCTCGGGCCAAGCCGGGTCGCAGCACGGCCTGGTGGGGCATGGCGGTGCTGATCATGACCGAGGCCACGATCTTCGCCAGCCTGTTGAGCTCCTACTTCTTCTTGCAGGCGGCGGCGCACGAGTGGCCGCTCGGGGGGATCGAGGCACCCGAGCTGCAGAAGGTCTCGCTCATGAGCATCGTCCTGATCGGCAGCAGCGTACCGATGTTCTGGGCCGAGCACGGCATCCGCAAGGGTCAGGTGTGGCGGCTCAAGGCGGGGCTCATCATGGTCATCCTGATGGGCTTCAGCTTCTTCTGCTTCCTCACCCTGTACGAGTACCCGGAG
>JALZJC010000084.1 GCA_030859945.1 Actinomycetota bacterium
AGTTGATCGGCGTCGGCGTCCGTGTCGAGGTCGAAACGCACGCGGATGTCGGAGAACCCGACCGGCGCTTCCTTGTCGACCGCCAGCGTGCCCTTGAAGTCAAGGTCCCCTTCTACCGCCACGGTGCCGCCCCGCAGCGGAATCCCGAGCGAGGTGGCGACAGCGCCCAGCGTTACCCCCGCGCACGCCGCCAATGCCTCAAGCAGCATGTCACCTGAGCAAACCCACGTGTCGTCGCCACCGGTGGCGGGGTGCAGACCGGCGTTGATCAGGGCGCGGCCGGTCTCGATCGAGCACGTCACTCCCTCGCCCAGCCGCCCACTGGCTCGGAGGGTGATGCGGGCGGCATCGGGGTCCTCCCTGTACCGCTCCTTGAGCGGCGCCTGCAGCGCGACCAGCTCGTCTCGATTCATGGATCCACGCTACCGAGCCGCCGCCCGCGCCATTGGCTGTGGTGTTCGCCTCGAGGAACCACGTGCCCGACATGGAGCCGCAGGCGTTGTTGAGACCTGCGTCCTCCAAGGCACAGTCAGGCACGGGCCGATGACGACCCCGGGCGAGTCGAACAAGTCTGCTTACTCCAGTGCGCGATGTGTTCCGAGCGTTACTGGGCACCGCAGTGGTGCCGAAATCGGGTGGCCTCGTCGCCCGCGCCGGGTGCTCGAGAGCAGTGAGGTGACAAGCGCCAGAGCGACTCGTTCTATGGCCTCCCGGTCTGCCAGAGAAACGGAGAGTCGTGTGGGTGAGAGGCGAACGGGGTAATCGGTGACGGGCAGACCCGCCGCCTGCTATTGAGCTCGGTGAGGCGGCCCCACAACCTCGATGCCATAGCGCTCGGCAACCGGCCCAAGGACCTCAGGTGAAGGGACCGCGAGGTCCGCGGGAGGGTTGTCGTCTGTTGCCGGCTGACCCAACTCGAGCGCGAAGTGCTCGAAGCCTGCAGGCGAAGCGAACACCAGCACCCGGGTTGGTTCGACATCAACAGTGAAGGTGTGAGGTATCCCTCGTGGAGCGAAGACGAAACACCCGGCGGTTGCCTCCACGACCTGGTCCGCGACGTAGAAGGTCATCTTGCCGTCGAGTACGTACCACGCCTCATCCTCGCGATGATGGATGTGCAGCGGAGGCTCCGTGGACTGGAAGGCGAGGCACTCGACGAGAGCGAACCGGTCCTCGGCTTCTGACGCCGTGAGCTTCGCAGTGAAGCGGCCTCCGAGCGACCAGACAGACGCCCCCTCTCCTGGCCGCAACAAGAACGGTGGACGCTCGTCAGGTTCCGACATGCTTCTCCCTTCGCTTGCCGGCGATACATTCTGGCACTGGAGCGTCATGAGGCGAACCGGACGGCGTATTCGGCGCATACGCCGTCCCGGGGCGCCGTCGGGGGTCGACGGGGCGGCCCCAACCGGTCGCCCGCGATGCCGACTGGCGTGCCAGAGGCACTCCCTTAAACCTGGATCCACCGATCGGCCCCTTGGCGGATGACTGACCGAGCCCCCGTAGCAGCTGGATGAGCGACCGGTTGTCGGATGCGCAGCTTCCCTGCATGAGGACGCGTCGACCCAGAGGTGGATAACTGGTTGGGTTGTCAGCGCGAGGTGGGTCGTCTGCGGTGCGCCCGGCCGCCGAGTGACGTCAGCCGGGTTGGAGGCAGAGAAGACGAAGGGCGCGGAGTCGGCGCTCGAACCACTGGCGCCAGGGCCAGTGGGCGGGACCGCGAAGGATCGGGTTGCCGGCGTGGTTGACGAGTCGACCGGGTATGGCGATCAGGCGAAGGCGCATGGTGCGGACCACCGTCCGGTCCTCCACTGGTGTCTGCTGGCCGAGGGTGGCGCTCCAGCGAATGAGGTTGTGGGCCAGCACGGCGCACTGGAGCCAGGTGCTGTTGGCGGAGAAGTTCCCAGAGGGCACGTGCTCGAGTCCGGCGCCCTCCTTCAGATCGCGGATGTCGAGCTCCACCACGGCGTGGGCACGATGGAAGGCGTCCACGTCGACGGCGTCGCCGTCCAGGTCGGTGAGGAAGCCGTGATGGCGCCAGTGCGGCCACAGGCGAGCCTGGACGGTGCCGGTGAGGCGGGTGCGGCGCACGATGAGGCGTCGGCCCCTGTAGGTGCACTCACCGACCTGGGCCTGGCCGTCGAGGGTGTAGTTGATGTCGACCCAGGCGCCCTCGTCCATGGCGGCGATGGCGGTGGCCACGGCCTGGTTTCCGGTGCGCACGGCCATCGTGTAGCGCACGTCGAGGCGAGCCAGGGTGGCGATGGTCTCCTTGGACCAGAACCCCGAGTCCACCCGCACCACGATCTCGCCCACCGCCCCGGCTCGTCGCACCCGGGCGATGAGCTCTTCGATGAAGCGCCGTGCTCCCCGGGACGTGTTGGCCGAGCCCTTGCGCATGCGGGCGTGCAGTATCTCGCCGGTGTCGGACCTGGTGGCCAAGATGGGGTGGTACCCCAGGACCTTGGTGTAGGCGTACGCAGCGCCGGACTTGAGCTTGCCCATCACCTCGCAGACGGTGGAGTCGACGTCGATGACCAGTCGCGACGTGCCGGGGCCGGCGCCCATGGACCACGCCCTCTTCAGCGTTTCGCCGATGACGGATTCCAGCTGGCGGACATGGCCGAAGGTGAATGACCGCAGGAAGGTTCCCAACGTGGAGGGGGCCATCACCCGATGAGGAAGCACCTTGCTGCTGGCCCCGGAGCGCAGAACCTCGGCGTGATCGATGTGGGAGCCACCGGCCACCATGGCGTGCACCAGGGTCAGCACCTTGCGCCCCGGCCGTGCTCCGCCGATCCGTCCGCCCAAGCGCACGCTGGCGTCGATCAAGGCCTCCAGCCCGAGGCGGGCCACCAATGTGCCCACCAGCAGCAGGCCAGCGTTGGCGACCAGGTTCGCGTCGTCGAAGCTCACCTCGATGCGGTCAAGATCGTGCGATACTCGACTCACTGAAAGTGCCTCCCTTGCTGGTGGTGAAGACGACGTAGAACACCGTCATCGTCCCAGCTCGGGAGGCCTTTCACGTGGATGCGCGACCCGCGTCAGCCCCGCTCAATCGGTGAGGTAGGCCGCTGGATCGGTCACCCGGTGTCCCCGACGTCGAGCGCAGGCCCGAAGGTTCATCGCCCTTCTCGGCCGGGGTCGTGATCACCGCCCCAGCGGCCCCCGATCGAACCGTGCGTGCGGTTCTCCCGCACACGGCTCTCCGACATCGTTCACCCTCAGGCATGCGCAGTCGGATAGCGCACCGTCCCGGTGAGCCGGTAGATCCCGAGGTTCCCGAGCCAGTCCCAAGTGAAGCGGTCTGACCAGTTGAACCCTCCGAGTCCATGTTTCCTGCTCGCCAGCCTTGCCACCCGCTCGTGGACGTAGGTGTCGACGACGCCGAACTTGGCCGACGAGTTGCCTTGTCGGAAGTAGGCGCCCCAACCTCGCAGCACGGGGTTGAGCTGTTCGACAACCGCGCTCAGTTCGAGCCCGACCCGACTCGGGGCCGTCATGTCGCGGACCTTGCCTCGGATCGAGGCCATGGCCTGCGGTGACGGCCACTTGTTGAGCCAGTAACGACCTCGTCGCTTCCGGGACTCCACCAGGCGATGGTGGAAGCCCAAGAAGTCGAAGCCTTGAACCCCACGCCCAAGTTCCACGATCCTGTTCTTGTCGGGGTGCAAGTGCAGCCCGAGCGGTCCCAGGGTGGCTTCGGCCAGGGAGCGGGCCTGTTCGGCTCGCTCCCTGCTGGCGCACAAGACGACGAAGTCGTCCGCGTAGCGGACGAGTGTGCCCAGTCGCCGTCCCGCCCTGTCCCACGCCTCATCGAGGACGTGGAGGGCGATGTTGGCGAGCAGGGGTGAAACCGGCGAGCCCTGCGGGGTTCCGGCATCGCTGCCGGTGACCACCCCGCCCTCGAACACCCCGGCCCGAAGCCAACTTCGCAGCAGCTTCAACATCCGCCGGTCAACAACCCGGCGTTCGACCTGGGCCATGAGGGCGCCGTGGTCGATGTTGTCGAAGCACGCCTTGACGTCGGCGTCGAGCACCCACACCTGGCCCTGGTTGGCCGCCTGGCGGACGGCTTCGAGGGCCTGGTTCGCCGAACGCTTGGGTCGGAACCCGAAACTCACCGGGCGGAAGTCAGCATCGAAGATCGGCTCGAGCACGATCTTCGCCGCCGTCATGGCCACCCGGTCGGCGATGGTGGGTATGCCGAGCGGCCGGGTTTGCCCCGGCTTGGCCGGCTTTGGGATGTCCACCCGCCGCAATGGCTTCGGCCGGTAGGTTCCGGCTCGAAGCTCTGCGGCCAGTTCGTCGAGGAAGGCTCGCACCGACTCTGCTCCCCCAGCCTCGATATCGGCGATGGATACGCCGTCGATACCGGGGGCTCCGTGGTTGGTGGCCACGTCAACCCACGCTCTCCACATCACATCGCTGCGGACGAGCTTGTCGAAGAGGGCATGGAACCGACGTGTGCGATCCTGCTTGGCGCTGCGGTAGAGCACGCGTTGAAGAGCTCGAACGGGGTCCAGGCCATCGGCCTGCCTGACGGTCCTAGCCGAAGTCTCGGCACTCATCAGCGTTCCTCCCTCCCTCGTCGTGCATCGATGAAGTAGGGGCCCTTCGCTCAGGGCAGGTTGTGTTGTCCTGCCCGTCGTCACTACTACGACCCCCTCCGACTCCCTCTCGGCCGCCGGCCACTTCCCGGGGTCACCGGTTATAGGCAGGCTCGCTCCCGATCCCGCAGGGATCGGGGCCGAGTAGGGCCTCTCCAGTTCCCACGACAACCGTCTGACCGTTCCACGTCCCCTACGCCGGAGGGTTCATCGGCGCCCGCTCCAGGATCTCGGGTGCCTTCCATGGCCTTCGCCAAATCCACACAGGCTCGGCTCCCTCTCTTCCCCGCTCTCGCGGGAAGCCTTCACGACGCTGCAGACTTCGCTTCACGCTGCGGACCGGCCAGTTGCTCCGCCTCGCTTCGACCCCGGCCTCTCAACCGAAGCCGGAGGCTTCACTACCGGGGACCCTGGCGTCTCCCCGGACCGGACTCTCACCGGCTGGCTGTCGAGGGCTTGTCGCTCGGGTTACGTCATGGCCACTCCTTCGCAGTCATGGCGTCCGAGCTGCTGGACGCACGTGGATCCAGGCTTAACCGGCGGGTTGGGCGGCCGAGGCGCATGAATTCGCTCCGGCCCCCAGCGTGGCCCGGTGGCCGAGCGTTACCGAGCGCAGCGGACGTGATGCCGTTATCGGGCGCCCCGGGAACGGCACCAAGGGGACGCGTCCGGAGGACTGAGTCGGCGGATTGTGGGGCACGCGGTATGGGGCAGTCTGGCTGCCCACTCCGGACTCGGTCGCTGTTCCGAGTGCCGTGGTGGAAGGCGGCGGCCACGACAACGATGCGTAAGGGTCACCGCGCCGCCCTCGTAAGGGGACGCCGACGAACATCCGGGGCCGTGCGCCCGAAGGCGTGCAACCATGGTTCGGTGGCGATGGTCGAGGACGACGCCGGTCGGCGGCTGGAGCTCGCTGACGAAGCCCTGAAGGCGTTCGACGCCGATGCTGCGGTTGCGCACCTGTCGGCCGCCATCCGAATGTTGACGGCCGCCGGGGACCGCCGGCGAGCGGCGCTTGTCTGCGCCCGGCTGGGCGACCTTTACGCAAATGCCCTGGGCAATGGCACCGCGGCCCGCGCCTGGTTCCTTCGAGCGACCCGGCTGATCGAGGACGAGCCACCGTGCATCGAGCAGGGCTGGGTGGCGGTGGCGGCGATGGGTTGCGATGTCGACGACCCCACCCTGCTGCTGGCCCGGTCGGAGCTGGCCCTAGCGCGTGCCCGGCAGTTCGGCGATGTGAATCTCGAGACCAAAGCGCTGGCCGACGGCGGTCTGGCCTGCGTGCAGGCGGGACGGGTGGCCGAGGGCATGGCGATGCTGGACGAGGCCATGGCCCTGGCGTGCGGGCCAGCGGACAACGTGGACACTGCCGGAAAGTCCGTCTGCTCGTTCTTCACGGCGTGCTACTTCGCGGCCGACTTCGATCGGGCCGAGTCCTGGGCGGATGCCCTTCGTCGCCATGGGCTGATCGGTCAGGCTCAGGGGGCGACGCTGTTCTTGAGCAGCCACTGCGACAGCGTCCAGGCCACCGCGCTGTGCGAGCTCGGGCGATGGGGCGAAGCGGAGGCGATCCTGACCCGCTCCATCGAGAACTTCGAAGCTGGCATGGGCATGCCGAGCTGGCACCCCGCTATCGCCTTGGCCGAGCTTCGTATCCGTCAGGGCCGCCTGGCCGAAGCCGAGATGCTGTTGCTCGGCAAGGACGGGCACCTCCAGGCACTGCTTCCCGCCGCCCACCTCCACTTGGCCCGCGGCGATCACGACCTCGCCCGAGCCACCGCCAGCCGGGGCCTCCGGGCGATCGGCGATGACCGCCTGCGCGCCGCCGACCTCCTTGCCGTGCTGGTGGATACAGAGATCGCCGTCGGTGACCTGGACGCGGCGACCGCTGCCTGCGACGACCTGTCGGCGCGCGCCGAAGGCCTCGACGTGTCCGGGCTCCACGCCAGGGTCGCAGCGGTGCGCGCTCGGCTGCTGTCCGCCGCCGGCGACATGGCCGTTGCCATCGGCACAATGGAGACGGCGCTCGACCGACTGCCGCCCGCTGGGGTGCCGTTGCTTCGGGCGGCCCTCCTTGTCGACCTGGTCCGGCTCCATCACCGCGTCGGGAACCGGGCCGCAGCCAAGGTCGAGGCCGCGCGGGCGGTAGCGGCGCTGGCCGGGCTCGACGTCGTCCTCAACGCCGACGACGTGGCGCTGCTCGAGCGCGCCGCCTCGACAGTGCAAGCGACGCGCGACGGCAGGACACAGCTCATCGCGACGTTTAGCCGGGAGGATCGCGGCTGGGTCGTCGCCTGTGGCGACATCCGGTGCCGGCTCACCGACACCAAGGGGCTGCGGTATGTCGCCGAGCTCGTCCGTAGCCCGGGCGTCGAACGGCACTCCCTCGACCTGGTCGACAGGGTGGAAGGCGTTGCGGTCGGGGATCTCGCAATCGACCGACGGCAGCTCGGCGACGCCGGCGCGCTGATCGACGCCAAAGCCCGCAGGGCCTACCGTCATCGGATCGAGGCGCTGCGGGCCGAGATCGACGTCGCCCTCGACAGGGGCGCCGAGGACCGCGCTGAAGCCTCGCAAGCCGAGCTCGATCAGCTGGTCGGCCAGCTGGCCCAGGCGTTCGGGCTGGGAGGACGGAGTCGTCGGGCGTCGTCGGCAGTGGAGCGTGCTCGCCTGAACGTCACCAGGGCGATACGCGCTGCGACGGCACGGGTGAGTGAGGCCCTACCCGAGGCGGGACCGGTCCTGGATCAACGTCTTCGCACGGGCATCTACTGCGCCTACGAACCCGAGCAGGGCGACGACGTGCGCTGGTCCGTTCAGATCTGACTGAACGGCGGCGTGCTCGACCGAACGCCCCAGTTGTGAAACGACCCACGACTAGGAGGTACTGGTGATGGACGCTCCCTACCAGGCGGCCCCGGATGTTCACGTGCTCCCGACCAATCTTTCGTTGCCCGGCGTCGGGGTTCTCCCCGTCAACGCCTATGTGCTGCTGGCCGAGGAGCCGGTGCTCATCGACGCCGGGATCGGGGTGGACAGCGACGAGTTTCTCGACGCCCTGACGTCCATCGTCGATCTGAATGCGCTTCGCTGGGTGTGGTTGACCCACGACGACGCCGATCACACCGGCAGCATCCGGCGGGTGCTCGACGCGGCGCCTCACGCCAGCCTGGTCACCCACGCCTTCAGCGCGCTACGGATGGGCACGTGGCGGTGCCGTTCGACCGGGTGCATGCCATTCGCGCCGGTGACCGGCTCCCGGTAGGGGACCGCACCCTTCTCGCTGTCCCGCCGCCACTGTACGATAGCCCGCTGTCCATCGGGCTCCTCGACGAAGCAACCGGCTCGTTCTTCTCGGTCGACTCCTTCGGTGCCCTCCTGCCTGAAGCCACCGAAGACGCAGCCCAGGTGCCGCACGACGCCCTGGCCGGCGGCATGTTGGCGTGGGCTCTGGCCGATTCCCCGTGGGCCCACCTTGTCGACCGCCAGCGGTTCGGCCAGGTGCTGGAGGGCGTACGCCGCCTGCAGCCGGCTCATATCTTCTCCTCGCACCTGCCTGCTGCGAGCGGAACATCGCTGGAGCGCTTCCTCGAGGTGATGGAGTCGGTCCCCGACGCCGAGCCGGCCGTGGCTCCGAACCACGAGGAGTTCGGGTACATGCTGGCTGCCATGACGGCCCCGCCGGCGGCACCGCAGGTGGTGGGAGCCGAAGGAGGAGGACCGACGAGATGACCATCGCGAATGTGGAGATGGCCGCGGCCTGGGACGGGGCCGAGGGGGACCACTGGGCCGCCCACGCCGACCGCTACGAGGCAACGGCACCGGGCTACTGGCAGGCGCTGCTACGGGCTGTACCGATCCGGCCCGACCAGACGATCGTCGACGTCGGGTGCGGCACCGGGAGATCGACGCGGGACCTGGCTCGCATGGTGCCGTCGGGCTCCGTTCTCGGCGTCGACCTCTCGGCCAAGATGCTGGAGCGGGCCCGCGTCTTCGCCAACGCCGAGGGCCTCGCCAACGCCACCTTCGAGCAGGTGGACGCCCAGGTCTATCCCTTCCCTGAGGCCGCCTTCGACCTCGCCATCAGCGTCTTCGGCGCCATGTTCTTCGCTGATCCGGTGGCGGCGTTCGTCAACATCGGGCGCTCGCTGCGCCCAGGCGGCGGGCTGGCGCTCCTGGCCTGGCGAGACCTGCTCGACAACGAGTGGGTGGCCGGCATCCGCGAAGCGCTCTCGCTCGGCCGGACATTCCCGCTGCCTACCGTCGGGGCCCCAGGGCCTTTCGCCCTGGCCGATCGCGACCACACGGCGGGGATCCTCAGCCAGGCCGGGTACGTCGATGTCCGGTTCGATCAGGTGGACGAGCCCATCCACCTCGGGGACAATGCCGACGACGCCTTCTCCTTCGTCTCGACGTTCGGGATCACCCGAGGGCTGACTCACGACCTCGACGACGCAGGGCGAGCGGCGGCGCTCGAGGCGCTCCGTGCCAGCCTCGTCGCCCACGAAACCGGTGACGGGGTCCTGTTCTCTGGGTCGGCCTGGCTGGTCACTGCCGAGTGGGCTCCGTAAAGGTGCTCGGGCACGGCGAACAGTTGGAACAGTTCCCCCGGGCCGAACTTTCACCGTCCAAGGCCGAGCTCCCTTCGGTTGGAGCCAGGTCGATGCACCCGCCACCGCCGGGGAACAACAGCCGGCGGCCGTCACCCTCCGACGGAAGTACGTGTGCTTCGTCGTCGCACATAACAACGTGCTCGCACGCCGACGGCTGCGTCTCTAAACAATCCATGTGTGAGGACCTCCCCGGCTCGCGCGCAGACAACCATGTGGTCTGTCGAATGCCCGAGCACGAGCAAGGAGGTCCCGGATGAGCATGGTATGTGGGCTCGATCTGCACCGGCAGCA
>JALZJC010000120.1 GCA_030859945.1 Actinomycetota bacterium
CGTGCTCACCTGCCCCCGGACCGATGTCGACGATGTGGTCGGCCACGCGGATGGTGTCCTCGTCGTGCTCGACGACGATGACGGTGTTACCCAGAGCCCGCAGGCACATGAGGGTGTCGATGAGGCGGTGGTTGTCCCGCTGGTGGAGGCCGATGGACGGCTCGTCGAGCACGTACAGAACGCCCACCAAGCCGCTGCCGATCTGGCTGGCCAGGCGAATCCGCTGCGCCTCACCACCCGCCAACGTGGCCGCGGAGCGGTTGAGGGTGAGGTAGTCGAGGCCGACGTCGAGAAGAAACTGCATGCGGGACCGGATCTCGCGCACCACTCGGTCGGCGATGAGCTGGTCGCGCTCGGAGAGCTGCAGCGATTGCAGGGCCGCCGCCGACCTGGCGACGGAGAGCTGGCAGAGCTCGAAGATGTTCCGTCCGTCGACGGTGACGGCCAGCGACTCCGGCTTGAGCCGTGCCCCACCGCACTCGGGGCAGGGAACCTCGCGCATGTAGCCCTCGATCTGCTCGCGCGTGTAGTCGGACTCCGCGTCGGAGTGGCGCCGCTGGAGGTAGGGCACCACACCCTCGTAGTGCGTGAAGTACGAGCGCATCCGTCCGTAGCGGTTCTTGTACTGCACGTGAACCTGTTTGGTGCCCGAGCCGTAGAGGACCACCTTGTGCTGGGACTTCTTGAGCTTGCGCCACGGGACGGAGGTGGAGAAACCGAAGGTCTCGGCAACCGCGTCCAGAACCCGGCCGAAGTACTCCGTACGCCCACTGGCCCAGGGAGCCACCGCACCGTGGTCGATGGCCAGATCCGGGTTGGGTACCACCAGCTCGGGGTCGACCTCGAAGCGGGTGCCGAGGCCGGCGCAGTGCGAACATGCGCCGTAAGGTGAGTTGAAGGAGAAGTTCCGGGGCGCCAGCTCGTCGAAGGAGAGCCCGCAGGTGGCGCAGGCCAGGTGCTGGCTGAAGGTGAGGATCTGCTCCCCCCCCTCCTTCTGATCCGTCGAGTCACCGGAGGAGCGCGGCACGAGCTGGACCTCCGCCACTCCCTCGGCCAGCCCCAGGGCCGTCTCCAGCGAGTCCGTGAGCCTCCGCTCGATACCCTCCCGGCGCACCAGGCGGTCGACGACCACCTCGATGGTGTGCTGCTCGTAACGGGCCAGCTTGGGTGGCTGCGAGAGCTCGTGCACCTCGCCGTCTATGCGGACCCGGGCGAAGCCCTGCTTGGCCAACTCCTCGAGGAGGCCCTCGTACTCTCCCTTCCGTCCCCGCACCACCGGCGCCAGGACCTGGAACCGAGCGCCATCGGGCAGCTCCAGGATGCGGTCCACGATCTGTTGAGGCGTCTGGCGGGCGATCACCTGGCCACAGCTAGGGCAGTGAGGCACGCCGACGCGGGCGTACAGCAGGCGCAGGTAGTCGTAGACCTCGGTGATGGTGCCGACCGTCGAGCGGGGGTTCCGGCTGCCCGATTTCTGGTCGATGGAGATGGCGGGCGACAGGCCCTCGATGAAGTCGACGTCGGGCTTGTCCATCTGGCCCAGGAACTGGCGGGCATAGGCCGACAGCGACTCCACGTAGCGGCGCTGGCCCTCGGCGTAGATCGTGTCGAAGGCAAGCGACGACTTCCCCGAGCCCGACAGCCCGGTGAACACGATGAGCCGGTCCCGGGGGAGCTCCAGGGAGACGTTCTTGAGGTTGTGCTCCCGGGCCCCCCGAATTACAAGGGTGTCAGCCACGAGTGCGAGAATAGCGGCTGCTCACACGACCTCCTTGAGCTCCCGCTTGAGGTCGTTGATCTCGTCGCGGAGGCGGGCGGCGTACTCGAAGCGGAGGTCGGCGGCGGCCTCGTGCATCTCCTCCTCGAGCGTGCGGATGAGGCGGCCCAGCTCGTCGCTGGGCAGCTCGGCGAAGTCGCTGCGGTCCCGCCTCCGGGACCGCCGGCCCGAACCCGGCACCGGCGCCCCTTCCTTCGGACGGAGGTGCTCGAGGATGTCGGTGACGGCCTTGCGGATGGTCTGGGGGTCGATACCGTGCTCGGCGTTGTAGGCCTGTTGAAGCTGGCGGCGTCGCTGCGTCTCCGAGATGGCCCGGCGCATGGAGTCGGTCACCTTGTCGGCGTACATCACCACCTGGCCCTCCACGTTGCGTGCCGCCCGGCCCATGGTCTGGATGAGGGAGGTCTCGCTCCGGAGGAAGCCCTCCTTGTCGGCGTCGAGGATGGCCACGAAGGTGACTTCGGGAAGATCGAGCCCCTCCCGGAGGAGGTTGATGCCGACCAGCACGTCGAACTCGCCCAGGCGCAGGTCCCGCAAGATCTCGATGCGCTGGATGGTGTCGACGTTGGAGTGCAGGTAGCGGACCCGTAGCCCCATCTCCAGCAGGTAGTCGGTGAGGTCCTCGGCCATCTTCTTGGTGAGGGTCGTGACCAGTGCCCGACCCCCCTGCTCCACCCTCTCGTTGATGGCCACGATGAGATCGTCGATCTGGCCCTTGGTGGGCTTGACCACGACCTCGGGGTCCACCAGGCCGGTGGGTCGCACGATCTGCTCCACCACCTGCGCGGACTCGCCAACCTCGTAAGGCGACGGAGTGGCCGACAGGAAGACGCACTGGCTCACGCGCTCGTAGAACTCGTCGAAGCGCAGCGGTCGGTTGTCGGCTGCCGACGGCAGGCGGAACCCGTGGTCGATCAGCGTCTCCTTGCGGGAACGGTCCCCCTCGTACTGGCCATGGAGCTGGGGCACGGTGACATGTGACTCGTCGAGGACGAGCAGGAAGTCGTCGGGGAAGAAGTCCATGAGGGTGTGAGGCGCCTCTCCGGCGTTGCGACCGTCGATGTGGCGGCTGTAGTTCTCGATCCCGCTGCACACACCGACCTCTCCCAGCATCTCCAGGTCGTACTGAGTGCGCATGCGCAGCCGCTGGGCCTCGAGCAGCTTCCCCTCTCGCTCGAGGAGAGCCAGCCGCTCCTGGAGCTCGGCCTCGATGCGCTCGATGGCCAGCCGCATGCGCTCCTGGCCGGCCACGTAGTGGCTGGCGGGGAACACGGCCAGCTCCTCCACCTCGCCCAGGTGCTCACCCGTCAGCGTGTCGATACGGCTGATGCGCTCGACGTCGTCGCCGAACAGCTCGATGCGCACTGCCGTCTCCTCGTAGGCGGGGTGGACCTCGATGGTGTCGCCCCGCACCCGGAACTTCCCTCTCACGAGGTTGAGGTCGTTGCGGTCGTAGTGCATCTCGACCAGCTGGCCGAGAATCGACCGCTGGTCCCGCAGCTCGCCCGGCCGCAGCAGCAGCACCTGCTTGGCGTACTCCTCGGGCGAGCCGATCCCGTAGATGCACGACACCGACGCCACCACGATCACGTCCCGCCGGCCCAGGAGGGCCGAGGTCGCCGAGTGGCGGAGCCGGTCCACCTCGTCGTTGATGGAGGAGTCCTTCTCGATGTAGGTGTCGCTCGAGGGAAGGTAGGCCTCGGGCTGGTAATAGTCGTAGTAGCTGACGAAGTACTCCACACGGTTGTGGGGGAAGAACTCCCGGAACTCGTTGGCCAACTGGGCCGCCAGCGACTTGTTGGGGGCGATGACCAGGGTCGGCTTCTGGACCTTCTCGATGGTCCAGGCGACGGTGGCCGACTTCCCCGACCCGGTGATGCCGAGCAGGGTCTGGAAACGGTCGCCTCTCTCCACGCCGGCGGCCAGGGCCTCGATGGCCTTGGGCTGGTCGCCGGCGGGGGCGAAGGAGGAAACGACCTGGAACGGGGGCATCTCGGAGAGGATCGTACCGACTGCCCTCCCGCCGTCTCGTCACCGACAGTGGACTAGCTGAGCGCCGGCTGCAGTCCCTCGATCCAGCGCCAACAGCGGTCGACCTCGGCGCCCAGGCGCTCCACGGACCCTGAGTTGTCGACCACGAAGTCGGCCCGGGCCAGTCGCTGCTCCCGGGTGACCTGGGCTGCGATGCGCGCTCGCACCGACTCCTCGTCCATTCCCCGCCCCTCCACCGCCCGGCGTATGGCCACCTCGACGGGGCAGTCGACCACGATCACCCCGGCCAGGCCTGGTCGGGCCGCGCCTGACTCCACCAGCAGGGGTATCTCGAGGACGACCACCTGGCCGGTGGAGGCCTCGGACTGAGCCTGCGTCCGTTCGGCCATCACCTCACGTACGGCCGGGTGGACGATGGAGTTCAGGTCACCCAGGGCGGAGGCGTCGGCGAACACGACCTCGGCCAGCTTCGGCCGATCGACACGACCATCGGGGCTCAGGACCGCGGGCCCGAAGCGGCTCACCACGGCCTGGTAGGCGCGGCCGCCGGGTTCCATGACCTCGTGGGCCACGGTGTCGGCGTCGATCCCCACCGCGCCGTGCTCCGCCAACATCCGCGCCACGGTGGACTTGCCCGATCCCATACCTCCCGTGAGTCCGACGACCACCACGAGCAGCGCCCGGTGGGCTACGCCGAGGGCGTGGTCTGTCCTGACCCTTCTTCTTCCTCTTGGCCTGTGCCGACCTCCACGGCCTCGAGGGTTGTCGGCGCCGCCACGGGCTCGGGGCCGGCGACGGGCTCGGGGACGGCCTCGTCGAGCTCGCCGGCGGGGCCGGCTGCCGGGCCCGCCGGGGACTGGCCCTCGCCCAGCTCGGCTGCGAAGTCGGCCCAGGCGGCCTGGGACTCGGTCTCCGGCTCGAAGTTGACAGGTCCGATGTAGTTGCCCGCCTCGTCATAGGCGTGCTCGCCGAAGTGCTCGCGGTACTCCTCGGCCACCTCGCCACCCTCGGCGGCCTGCTTGATGGACAGGCTGATGCGCCGGCGCTGGAGGTCGATGTCGATGATCTTCACCCACATCTCCTCGCCCGCGCTCACCACCTGCTCGGGCAGCTCCACGTGGTGGGTGGCCATCTCCGAGATGTGGACAAGGCCCTCGATGCCCTCGCCCACCTGGGCGAAGGCCCCGAAGGGCACCAGCTTGGTGACCCGGGCGTAGACCAGCTCGCCCACACGATGGGCGTTGGCGAACTGCGCCCACGGGTCTTGCTGCGTGGCCTTCAGGGACAGGCTGATGCGCTCCTTGTCCAGGTCGACGTCGATGATCTGGACCTCGAGCTCGTCTCCCACCTGCACCACCGAAGACGGGTGATCGACGTGCTTCCACGACAGCTCCGACACGTGGACGAGGCCGTCCATGCCGCCGATGTCGACGAAGGCGCCGAAGTTGACCACGGAGGACACCACGCCCTTGCGGGTCTCGCCCAGCTGGAGCTTTTCCAGGAAGTCCTCCCGTTGCTCCTTCTGGGCCTCCTCCAGCCATGCCCGCCGGGACAGGACGACGTTGTTGCGGTTCTTGTCCAGCTCGATGATCTTGGCCTCGAGCTTGCGGCCGACGTAGGGCTGGAGGTCCCGCACCCGGCGCAGCTCCACCAGTGAGGCGGGAAGGAACCCGCGTAGGCCGATGTCGACGATGAGGCCACCCTTCACCACCTCGATCACCAGCCCGGACACCACGCCGTTGGTCTCCTTGATCTGCTCGATGTCCCCCCAGGCCCGCTCGTACTGGGCCCGCTTCTTGGAAAGGACGAGGCGGCCCTCCTTGTCCTCCTTCTGGAGGACCAGGGCCTCGGTCTCCTCGCCGACGGAGACGATCTCGCTGGGATCGACGCCCTGGCGGATGGAGAGCTCGCGGGCTGGGATCACGCCTTCGGACTTGAAGCCGATGTCGAGAAGGACCTCGTCCTTGTCCACGCGGACGATCTTGCCCTTCACGATGTCACCGTCTTAGAACTCGACGATGGTGTCGGTGACGGCATCCTCGAAGGACACGCCTCCGAGGTCGTCAGAAGTGATCTGCTTCGGCTCGTAGGCGCCCTTGGCGTCGAAGGTGCCCATCTCGGGGTCGTCGGACGCGGTGGTGACGGAGCCCGTTGTCGGCTGGTCGGTCATGTTGGGACTAAAGACTACTACCGGCGGTCAACTCTTGGCCTCGGCCCAGTTGACGCCCCATGCCAGGTTCACCTCCAGCGGCACACAGAGCTGGCAGGCGTTGTGCATGGCGTCGAGGGTGAGCTGGGAGGCGGCCTTCGCCTCGTCCGGGGGCACTTCGAGGATCACCTCGTCGTGCACCTGGAGGATGAGGCGACTCTGGACGCGGTCGCGCTCCAGGGCGGCGTCCAGCTTTACCAGCGCCGCCTTGAAGATGTCGGCGGCCAGACCCTGGATGCCGGCGTTCATGGCCTGGCGCTCGCCGGCCTGGCGGACCCTGTAGTTGGAGGAGGAGAGCTCGGGGATCAGCCGGCGGCGCCCGAACAGGGTCTCGGTGTAACCGCGCTGTCGGGCCTCCTCCACCGTGGTGTCCATGTACGACTTCACCTTGGGGAAGGCCTCGAAGTAGGCAGCGAGGATCACGGCCGCCTCTTCGACGGGCACACCGAGGCGCTGCGACAGGCCGTAGGCCTCCATGCCGTAGGCCAGGCCGTAGGAGATCATCTTGGCCTTCGAGCGCTGCGCCAGGGTGACGGCGCCGGCCTCCACGTCGAACACCCGCGCCGCCGTGGCCGTGTGGATGTCGAGGTCGGACTCGAAGGCATCGATCAGACCCGGGTCCTGGGCCAGGTGGGCGATGACCCGCAGCTCGATCTGGTTGTAGTCGGCCACGAGCAGGGACCAGCCCTCCTCGGGGACGAAGGCCCTGCGGAATCTCCGCCCCTCCTCGGTGCGGATGGGGATGTTGTGCAGGTTGGGGCGGTCGGAGGACAGGCGGCCCGTGCGGGCCACGGTCTGCTGGAAGGTGGCGTGGATACGTCCGTCGGCGCCGACCTCGGCCAGCAGGCTCTCGCCGTAGGTGGAGCGCAGCTTCTCCACCTCCCGGTAGCGCAGCAGCTTGTCCACGACGGGGTGCTGTCCCTTTAGCTTGGCCAGAGAGGCGGCGTCGGTGGAGAAGCCGGTCTTGGTCTTCTTCTGGGGCTGGAGGCCGAGCTCGTCGAACAGCACCGTTCTCAGCTGCTTGGTGGAGTTGACCAGGAACGGATGGCCGGCCAGCTCCTGGATCTCGGCGTCGAGCTGGTGCACCTCGCGGGTGAGGTCGTCGACCAGGCTCCTCAGGTACTGGGCGTCGACCCTCACGCCCACCTTCTCCATGCGGGCGAGGACGGGTATGAGAGGACGCTCGATGTCCTCGTACAGCGGGCGCAGGCCCCTCGCTTCCAAGGCGTTCCCCAGCGGTGGGGCCAGGCGGGCCACGCCCGCTGCTCGTCGAGCGGTCTCCACGGCCAGGTCGGGCGTGGAACCGTCGAGGTCGAGCTGGCCTGGCGGCGGTGCATCGGGGGAACGCAGCTCGATGCCGGCGTAACGGGCGCAGAGCTCCTGGAGCTCGTAGTTACCCTCGCCCGGGTCGACGAGATAGGCGGCGACGGCGGTGTCGAGGTCGAGGCTCTCCACGTCGACGGCGTGGCGGTTGAGGCCGCGCATCAGCTCCTTGGCCCGATGGGCGTGCAGCGGCGGGCCGTCGGGGCCGACCAGGCGACCGAGGGCCACCGAGACGGCGGGGTCGTCGAGGAAGCTGGCGTCCAGCCACATGGCCCCCGAGCCCTCCGGAGCCAGCGCCAGGCCCGTCACGTCGGAGCGGCCTTCGAGGCCGACCCAGGCGATGGCGCCTCCCAGGGGTCCGGGGTGAGACGCCAACCGCTCGAGGGCGGCGACGGCACCCTCGGCCGAGCGGATCCTGTCGACTTCGACCTCGAACGGCTCCACCTCGACCTCGTCGGCCCCGTCGCCCTCCACCATGTCGACGGCGTCTACCAGGCGGTCCCAGAGGGTTCGGAACTCGAGGAAGTTGAACAGGTTCCTCACCTCGTCCAGCTCCCAGCCACCCATGCGGAGGTCGGCGACGTCACAGTCGAGCGGGACGTCGCGGATCAGCGGGGTGGCCTCGGCGTTCTTGCGCACCTGGTCCTGGTGGTCGCCCAGGTTCTGCCGCAACCGTGGGGTGAGACGGTCGAGGTTGGCGAAGACACCGTCGAGGTCGGCGTGCTCGTTCAACAGCTTGGCCGCCGTCTTCCCCCCGACGCCGGGCACTCCCGGGAGGTTGTCCGAGGGATCGCCCCGCAGGGCGGCGTACTCGGGGTACTCGGCCGGGGTCACGCCGGTGCGAGCCACGACGCCGGCCTCGTCAAGCAGCACATAGTCGCTCACGCCCCTGCGGTTGTAGAGCACCCTGACGTGGGGATCCTCCACCAGCTGGTAAGTGTCCCGGTCACCGGTGACGATGATGACGTCGTCGCCACGGTCACGGGCCTGGGTGGCCAGGGTGGCCACGATGTCGTCGGCCTCGTAGCCGGGCACCTCGAGGAGGGGGATCCGGAGGGTTTCGACCACCTGGCGCACCAGGCCCATCTGCTGGCGCAGGATGTCGGGCGCCTCCGCCCTTCCTGCCTTGTAGGCCGCCACCATCTCGTGGCGGAACGTGGGCTCCGGCCGGTCGAAGGCGGCAGCCAGCCCGTCGGGGCGATGGTCCTTCAGCAGGTTGACCAGCATGGAGGTGAAGCCGAAGACGGCATTGGTCACCTGGCCTGACGCGGTGGCCATGTCGGTCGGTAGTGCGAAAAAGGCGCGGTAGGCAAGGCTGTTGGCGTCGAGGAGCATGATCTTCGCCATCGGCGCCTCCGATGCTATGGCGCCCGCGCTGGCTCCTCCGCCCGGACTCCCAGGACGCGTCCCTGAGCGGATTGGCGCCGCCGGCGCTCGGCCGCCACCACTACCCCTCCGGCGATGGCCAACGCCCATGCCAGCGACACCAGGACCTCGCGGGCTGTGAAGTGGCGGAAGTCGGGGAACGCCCCCATCGGAGGCAGCGGGAACCGGAGGTCGAACGGGTTCACCGCCAGGAAGATGCTTCCTGTTCGCGCCGACCACACGACGCCCAGACTGATGGCCAGGGACCACAAGGCCAGCGCTACGGCGATGCGGGGGAGGCGGGCCGCGCCCACCGCCACCAGCGCCACCAGGGCCGGGAAGGCCGCCACCAGGGGACGGCCGGGGAACCACCAGCCCATGATGGTGATCCACACGAAGGCGCCCACGACCACGGCTGTGCCCAGCACGGCGCCGTGCAGCGCCGTTCGCCGGCGCAGACCCCAGGCGCCGAGCACGGCCGCCGGCAGCCAGCGCAGGAGCCCGAATCGCGCGTCGAGGAAGAGCCCGTAGAGCCGGTACGTTCGCCCACCCAGCGCCAGGTGGCGGTCGATGATGGTGGCGGTTCCCTCCCCGGCCCACACCACGTTGGCGCCGTAGGGCGTGAGGCCTCCGAAGGTTGCGAGGTGCCACCAGAGGTAGTGGCCGCCGGCCGCCACCAGGGGGACGGCAGCGAGGGTCAGTGCCCGCCGGTCGGTCCGGAAGCGCCAGGCCCAGGCCACACCGACGATGGCGCCCATGGGCACGTACTTGACCCCCAACCAGGCCAGCGCGGCCAGCGCGGCCGCCATCGGCAACGGCCGCGAGCGCTCACCCGTGACCAGCAGGAGGGCCACCCCCACGCACAGCGCCGCCGGTCCCTCGGGGTAGACCTGGGACGCGTACACCACCCCGGGCGCGCCCGCTCCCACCACTATGGCCCCGAGCACGGCCGCCCATTCGGGTGCACCGGCCCGGCGAGCCAGGACCGCGCCGCATGCCATGGCTGCGGCCCAGAGCAACACCAGGGACCGCTGCACCCCACGCAGGCCGCCGAGCCGGTAGGCGGGCAGTGTCAGCAGGGACAGGCCGGGGTCGTGAGGGGCTAAGAGGCGCCCATCAGAGGTTGGCGCCATCTGCTTCCACAACGGGGCGGTGCCGTCCCAGAAGGCGAGCTCCTCCCCCTGGCGGTACTCGTCGGTCAGGTCAAGATCCCCGTCGCTGGCCAGCGACTGGGTGGTGAGGAGGTAGAAGGGCTCGTCACCGGTGATGGTGGCCGTTCGTGATGCGCGCATGCCAACGGCGAGCTGACCAGCGGCCAGGACGACGAGGAACGAGAGCATCCACAGCCGCCGCACGGCTCACCACCCTTCCAGGGATGGCGGGGCCCCTGGTGCCCACCCGGGTAACATCGGCCCATGGCCGACGGCTTCCACCCTCCCCTGGAGGAGTACCTCGAAGCCATACACGAGCTCGAGGAGGAGGGCACCACGGTCATCCAGGCGCGCTTGGCCGAACGCCTCGGCCACTCGGCGCCGTCCGTGTCCGAGACGGTCCACCGGCTGGAGGCGGGCGGCTACGTCGCCATCAGGAAGCGTTCCATCCTGCTCACCGCCAAAGGGCGCGCCCGCGCCGAGAGCGTCGTGCGCAAGCACCGCCTGGCAGAGAGGCTCCTCACCGACGTCATCGGCCTGCCGTGGCACAAGGCCCACGTGGAGGCGTGCCGGTGGGAGCACGTGATCTCGGACGAGGTCGAGGAGCACCTGGTCACTCTGCTCAACAACCCCACCACCTGTCCGCACGGGAACCCCATCCCGGGGAGCAACGCACCCCAACGCGATCTCGTCGCCCTGGCCGAGTCGAATCCCGGCGACAACGTGCGCCTCGAGTTGGTCACCGAGCAGGTGGAGATCGACATCGACTCGCTCACCTACCTCTCCACTCACGGCTTCATCCCCGGCGCCGACGCTCAGGTGCGTACCAAGGCGCCTGATGGCACCCTCACCCTCGACCTGGGGGGCGACTCCATCGCCCTCGGCCCGGGGCTGGCCCAGCAGCTCTACGTAGCCCTCGCCTGACTCGCCCTGCGTCACAGGCCGCGGGCAGAGGGCTGAGCAGGAGCCAGGAGCTCGCGCCCTCGGAAATCTCGCGCAGGTCCAGCACCGCGCCGTTCTCGAACCCTTTCTCGAGGAGGGCCCACATCTGGCCCGCCACCTCGTCGGGGTCGCTCAGCTGGTCGCTCTCATGGAGCTCAACGTCCCGGATCTGCTCTTGCATCTCGGTCTGCACCACGCCGGGCGCCACGGCGAGAACACGCTCACCTCCCCTCTGATCCTGCTCGGCTCAGGACCGGCCTCCTTCACCGGGTTCCCGCCGCTCGGGCCATGGCCGGGAGCACATGCAGCAGGTAGCGCCCCAACCTCACGTACGAGCGGCCGTGGGATCGCCGGCGGTAGCGGATGGGGACCTCGCCGTAGCGGAAGCCCTTTCCCAGCAGCTCCAGGGTGAGCACCTGGGCGTAGTTGTAGTCGTGGCTGATGGTGGCAGAGGCCAGCGCCTCGCGACCCAGGGCCCGAAAGCCCGACTGGGCGTCGCTCAGGCGCCGCCGGGCCAGCACCGAGGTGAGGACCGTGAGCAGCCGGTTCCCCACGCGGCGGCGCAGCAGCATGGCCTCGATGCTCCCCCGGAAGCGCGAGCCCACCACGTAGTCGGCTCGCCCGGCGAGGATGGGCTCCACGAGCGATTCGAGCTCGGAGGGGTCGTACTCGCCGTCGGCGTCGAGGAAGGCGGCCGCCACCGCTCCCCTTCGGCGGGCCTCGGCCAGCCCGGTGCGCACGGCCGCGCCCAGGCCCCTCCGGCCCCCATGGGTCACGACGTCGGCCCCGGCGGCCCGAGCGGCCTCGGCGCTGGAATCGGTGGAGCCGTCGTCGACGACCACGACCTCCACCGGGCGCCCGGCCACCGAGACGGGGACCCGCCTCACCACGTCGTCCACGGTGGGGGCCTCGTCGAGCACCGGCAGGACGACCACCACGGGCCCGACGTCGCTGCCTCGGCTGGCTGTCACCGGGGGGGCAGGGCACAGGAGGCACTCGCCTACGGACCGCTCGGGAGCCCGCACCCCCAGCCGGTGGGTGAGGGTGGGGGCCACGTCGAGGATGGAGACGTCGTGGCGGGCCGGCACCGCCGGCACCCCGCTCCCCCACCAGATGCACGGCACCAGGCGTTCCGGGGGCGTCCAGTGGCCGTGGCCACCGATGCCCCGCCCCTGACCGTGGTCGGAGAGGACGCCGATGGTCACGCCGTCGAGCCCACCCCAACGCTCTGCCAGCCACCCCACCAGCCGTTCGAGCTCGCCGTCGGTGGTCTCGATCCGCTCCAGGTACTCGTCGTGGTAGGAGCCGCGGAAGTGACCGGTCTGGTCCACCGAGAGGGTCTGCACCACCAGCAGGTCGGGATCCTCCTCTTCCACGACCTGGCGGGCCCTGGTGCACAGAGCGGCGTCGATCTCGTCGTTGGGCATCACCGCCGTCACGGTGCGAACACGATCGCCGAAGGCGTCCACCAGATGGGCGATCCCCACCATCCGCGCCGAGGCCCCGACGTCGAACACGGACTCACACCGAGCGCCCTTCCTCGGCACGAAGTTCGAGCGCATCCCGTGCACGGCGGGAGGCGCGCCGGTGAGCATGGACGAGAAGCACGTGACGGTGCGGGCCGGGTACGCCGTCTGGCAGCGCGTGTGGCTGATACCCTCGGCCGCCAGCCGGTCGAGGAACGGCGTAGCCGCCTCGGCCAGGCGGTCCACCCGGCAGCCGTCGATCACCACCAGAAGGACCTTGCGGCTGGGTGGCCCACAACGGGCGGGCCCGGCGGAGCGGGGCCGGCGGTCCTCGCGCCGGCGACCGGTGGCTCGGCCCGGCACCCAGGTCACCATGTTACGGTGCACGACCTCGCCCACCACCCAGGCTCCGAGAGCGGCCCCCACGACAATCGGGACGGGCCGGGAGGAGTGCCCCACGGCGAGCAGTGCGGCCACCTTGGGTACCTGCTCCAACAGGTTGCCCGACGTGGGATCGGGGTTCTCGAGCACGAGGCGCCAGAAGCGGGTGAAGTTGGTCCACGGCGCTCCCAGGCGCAGGTGGTAGTAGACGCTGCCCCAGAGCACGACGGTGAAGAGGAGGTAGGCGGCCAGGGCCAATGCCGCGGGGCCCACGGGCAGGCCGCCGGCGACGACGATCATGGCCAGGGACAGCGCCCAGAGGATGGCCCTCAGGTGAAGGGGATAGGCGTGACGCCACCACGTCAGGGCCAGCGGCACCGCCACCACCATCCCCGCCAACGGTGCGCCGGTGACCAGCAGGACGGCAAAGGCGAAGACCGCCGTGAAAGGCTGGCCCTCGTTGAGGACGTTCCACGCTCGGGCTGCGGCCTCCTCCATGGGGCCCGCCGACCGGGCCGTGCCTGATGTGCCCCGATGGAGGACGCTGCGAGAGGTAGTCACTCGACTGTGAAGGACGCCTCCATGCCCAGATCGGCGTGGGTCTTGTCACCCAGCTTCACGAGGCACCTGGTCGCGTAACGCCCGCGCTCGAGCTCCAGGGCGAGGGGCTTCGACTGCTCGCCCTTGTCGAAGGCCTCTATTTCGCCGAGCTCCTTGCCCTGCTCGTCCACCACCACCAGCTCGTGCTCGCTCGGGCCCTGGTTGTCGGCCTCGAAGTAGACCTTGGGGCCCTTGGCCGTTGGGCCCACGCCTTCGAAGGCGAAGTCGCGAAGCGTTGACCTCACCACGGTGTTGGCCTCGGACTCCGGGAAGGACTTGGCTTCCCCCCCGTGCTCGCCGGCGTGCGAGCCGGAGCCCGTCCCGGTGCCGGAGCCGGAAGCGCTGCCCCCCGTGCTGGGCCGGTCCTCGCCGTCGCCGCAGGCGGCCAGGCCCACCACCAGGACCCCTGCTGTCAGCACCACACCCGCACGTCCGATCCCTCGCACCGGTGCCGCTCTCCTTAGGCTCCCCTAATACAACTTCTTCGGTCTATCTCATACCACTGGGTGCTCGCCAGTCGCGGGAGGTTCGAGGTCACCGTCGAGGAGCCGCTGGGCCGTGGCCCTCATGGTGAGGCGCTCGCGCATGGCGCTCCGCTGGATGAAGGAGAAGGCCTCGTTGGCGGCCATCTGATGACGGTCCATGAGCAGGTCCTTGGCCCGGTCCACCATCTTCCGGGTCTCGAGCTGGTCCTCGAGGGTGCGGTTGTCGCTCTCCAGCTCCCGGATCTGACGGAAGCGGCCGAGGGCCATCTTGATGGCAGGAACCAGATCCGCCTTCTGGAAGGGCTTGACCAGGTAGGCAAGGGCGCCGGCGTCGACGGCCTCGTCCACGAGATTGCGCTGGCTGAAGGCGGTGAGGATGAGCACCGCCGCCAGGCGTTCGTCGGTGATGGCCTTGGCCACCGACAGCCCGTCCAACCCCGGCATCTTTATGTCGAGGATCACGACGTCGGGCTTGACCTCGGTGACCAGCTGCACGGCTTCGTCGCCGCGCCCGGTCTCGCCCACCACCTCGTAACCCTCCTCCTCGAGGATCTCCTTCAGGTCGAGGCGGATGATGGCCTCGTCCTCGGCAATGACCACGCGCACAGCCATCTGTGAGCCTCCCTCGGACCGCTTCGCCTAGCGCCGGTTGGGCTGCGGTTCGAGCCGGCCGAGGAGGTCGTCCACCGTGTGCTCGAGCTCGGCGATGGAAGCCACGACTGCGGCCCGGCTACGAACCATGGCGTCGGCGTGCTTCTGGGCCTCGGCATGCTCGCGATCAGCCAGAGGAGTCTCGGAGACGAGGGCCCGGACGCGGGCCTCCTCGGCGGCGTCGGAGAAGAACTCGAGCTGCTCGGCGAGCTGGGCCAGCTCGGCCCGGGCGCGCTGGAGCCGGCCGGTCACTTCGAGGAGCCGCCGCTCGATCAGGGATCGCGACATGGTGGGATCATCCTACGCGGCGAGGAACCCTCCGACCGACGGGCGCCCGCGCAACTACCGTTCCGTAATGCTCGTCGAACCCATGCGGCTGTGGGTGGCCGACACCAACGCCTGGGTCGTGGCACCCGCCGGCCCAGGCGGGGAGTGCCTGCTGGTGGACGCCCCGCCCGACCCCGGCCCCATCCTCGACCGTCTGGCTGCCGCCGGGCTGCGCCTGGTGGCCCTGCTCGCCACCCACGGCCACGTCGACCACGTGGGAGGCATCGCCTCGGTGGTCCGGGCCCAGGAACACGAGGTGGCGGTCCACATCCACGACGCCGATCGCCACATGCTCCTCGATCCCGTGGGCACGAGCGGCGCCCTGGGCCGGATCCTCGAGTCGCAGGGCATCGACGTGCGCCCGCCCGAGACGGTTCACGGTCTCGACGACGGGGAGCGAGTGTCAGGAGCGGGAGTGACCCTCACCGCCATCTGCACCCCGGGCCACACCAAGGGATCGACGTGCTTCCTCTTGGAGGCCGAGGGGGAGGCTTCCCTCCTGTTCAGTGGCGATCACCTGTTCAAGGGCACCATCGGACGCACCGACATGCCCGGCGGGTCACGCCACGAGTTGCTGGCCTCGATGACGGCCAAGATCCTGCCCTTGCCCGACGAGGTGCGGGTGCTTCCCGGGCACGGGGCAACCACAACCGTCGGCGTGGAGCGCCGGACCAACCCCTTCCTGCAACAGCTGACTTCGAGCTGAGGGTCCGGCCTAGACCGGATACTCGAATTCAAACCCTGCCGGTCGTGACAGTCTCGACCATGCAGAAATAGAAGTCGGGCCGGTCGAGCACATAACCGTCGGCGTTCGGGTCGAAGGCGTCCGCCCATCGCCGGCGGTCCTCCTCCGAGAGGTACGAAGCTGCCTTGCTTGCGTACCATTCACCATTGGCCGTCACGTAACGCTTTGCCGCCGGGCTCAAGGGCCCCAACTGCTGCATGGCGTAGCTCCGGTTCGAGACCTCATGGAGACCCACCTGCTGGAACAGGCCGTACATCTTTCGGCCCACGAAGTTGTCGAAGGCGGCCTCGGATTGGGCATCGTCCAGCCCTCTGGTGGCAGCTGCCAGAACTCTCAAGGTCAGTCCCGGGTCGATGGGATGAAAGACCACGCTGGCGCCACAGAACTCCTTTGAGATCACCCTTCCTCCCGGCTTGGCGACCTGCTTGTGCTCCAGGAGCACGGGAAGTGGGTCGCTGAGGTAGCAGAAGCAGTTGCCGAGGAAGACGGCGTCAAACGTCCTCCCTGGAAAGGGCAGGGCCTTGAAGTCGGCCAAGACGAACTCGACCACCGAACCGAGGTCGTCGATGGCAGCGCTCTCACGGCCGTACTCGATCAGGTCGGCCTCGAAATCGAGAGCAGTGACCTTTCCCTTCGGACCGACGCTCTGGGCGAACATCCTCGCCCAAAGACCGGGTCCGGACGCAGAATCGAGGACACGGTTTCCAACCTGCAGGTTCATGTCGTCCACCATCTGGCGACGTTCCTGCTCTTTTACCTGATGGTGGTCGAGAAGCCACTCGAGGTGGGAGAGCTCGAGGCCGCGTTCGCTGGCAAAGAGGGTCGAGTCCCCAGGCACTCGGCAACCCTAACGGACTGCCGACCGCCGATGTTTGCTGGGCGAAGATCCTCAACCGAGGGGCGACCACCAGGAGGGTGCAGGCATGGGGAGGTGGGGAAGCGCCGTGCCCGTCCGGCAAGGTCCCCACCGGCGGGTGGGTTCAATACCGCCAACCGCGAGCTGAACACCACGACCGCCGCTTCGGTCGGTGCCCGAGGTGGGACTCGAACCCACATGTCCCGGAGGACAATGCATTTTGAGTGCATCGCGTCAGCCAATTGCGCCACTCGGGCCGGCGTCAGCGTAGACCTGCCGCAGCCGTTCACCGGGTCTCGTCGCCGCCCCTCAATAGCCGGCGATGGACCGCCGGCGGCGACCATCATGGCGGGGTCGCCTTACTCGGGCTTCCCCCACGAACGGCGCGGCGCCTCCGCCGACCTCCTCGCCAACGGGTCGTTGATCTTCTCTCCGGACTCGCCTCTGGGCTCCTCGGGCTCGTCGCCGTTCTCGTTGTCCTGCGAGCGCTCGTCCTCAGTCATCATCCCTCCTCACTCTCGGGCTTACCCTCATCCTCCAGCCAATCGTCGACCCGTTCCGGGTAGAAGGCCACGTGGTCCTTGATGTCCGCTCGCTCCGGCAGCGGATCCTCATAGCCCCACACCGCGGCCTCGGCTCGCCGACCGTCCACGGCGATGGTCCAGTACGAAGCCTCGCCCTTGAACGGGCAGACGCTGCGGTGGTCGCTGCGCTCGAGCAGCTCGGTGCGCACGTCGCTCGTGGGGAAGTAGTGGACGGGCGGTATGCCCGTCTCGTGGAGAAGCCGGGCCCTCGTGCTGTCGACGATGGTCTCGCCGGCGAAGACCACCCGCACCCGGCGGGGGCTCTCCTCGGTCCAGATGCGATGTTCGACGATCATGGCCCCAATCCTGCCTCACGCCGGCCCGTCCCCACTCGATCGGCGTCGAGAGCGGCCCGGACGTCGGCCACGAAGGCGCCCAGGTCCTCGGGCGAGGCGCCGTCGAGAAGGCGACGCATGAGCGCCGAGGCCACGATCACGCCGTCGGCCTCGGCGGCGGCTTCCACGGCGTGGGACGGCGTGGACACGCCGAAGCCGATGAGCACCGGCTTGTCGGTAACCGCCTTGAGGCGCTTGGCCATGACCGCGGCCGACTCCGCCAGCGACTGGCGTTCACCCGTGATGCCCATCACGCTCACCCCGTAGACGAAGCCGCGGGTCCGCTCGCAGATCCGCGCCAGGCGGTCGTCGGGCGTGACCGGCGACGCCAGCAGGACCGTCGCCACCGCAGCGTCGTCGGCGGCCCGGGCCCAGTCCCCCACCTCCTCCAGGGGAAGGTCGGGGACGACGGCCCCCGAGACCCCACTGGCCGCCAGTGAGCGGGCGAAGCGGCGGTGACCGGTGCGGAACACCAGGTTGTAGTACGTCATGGCCACCAGGGGAATGTCCACGTCGACACCCTCGAGCTGGCCCAGGATGCCGAGAGGCGTGGCTCCCCCGTCGAGCGCCCGCTGCGACGCCTCCTGGATGGTGGGGCCGTCCATGACCGGGTCCGAGAAGGGAATGCCCACCTCCACGGCGTCGGCTCCCCCTGCGGCCATGGCCCCGATCACCTCCAGCCAGTGGTCACCCAGGCCGCCTGTGACGTAGGGCACGAGGAGCTTGCGACCGGTGTGGCGCCGCGATCGGAGGTGGGCTTCGAGGGCACCCGCCTGGATCATCCCAACAGGTCCATCACCTGCTGGGCGTCCTTGTCGCCTCTCCCCGACATGGTGACCAGCACCGTGGAGCCCTCCGGCAGCTCCGGCGTGCCGGCGGCCCGTGCCACCCAGGCCACGGCGTGAGCCGGCTCCAGGGCCGGGATGATGCCCTCGGTCACGGCGAGGAGCTGGAGGGCGTCCAGCACCTCGTCGTCGCCAGCAGACACGTAGGTGGCCCGGCCGGCGGCGGCCAGGTGGGCGTGCTCGGGGCCCACGCCCGGGTAGTCGAGGCCGGCGGAGATGGTGTGGCTCTCGCTCACCTGGCCGTGCTCGTCCTGGAGCAGCATCGACTTCGACCCGTGCACCACACCGGGCAGCCCCCGACCGACGGAGGCACCCCCGGCGGCTTCCACCCCCACCAGTCGGGCGTCGGTGTCCACGAACCCGGCGAAGGTGCCGGCGGCGTTGGAACCTCCACCCACGCAGGCCACCACGTAGTCGGGGTCGGCGCCGGCGAGGGTGCGCCGGCACTGCTGGCGCGCCTCGTCGCCCACGACGCGCTGCAGTTCGCGCACCATCCACGGGTAGGGATGCGGGCCCGTGACGGAGCCGAGGCAGTAGTGGGTGGTCTCCACCGTTGCCACCCAGTCCCGCATGGCCTCGTTGATGGCGTCCTTCAGGGTTCGGCTGCCCGACGACACCGGGCGGACGTCGGCGCCCAGCAGCTTCATGCGGAAGACGTTGAGAGCCTGACGCCCGACGTCGACCTCGCCCATGTACACCACGCACTCCATGCCGAACATGGCGCACGCCGTGGCCGTGGCCACTCCGTGCTGGCCGGCGCCGGTCTCGGCGATGACCCGGTGCTTGCCCATGCGACGGGCCAGCAGGGCCTGGCCCACCACGTTGTTGATCTTGTGGGAGCCGGTGTGGGTGAGGTCCTCCCGCTTGAGCAGCACCCGCACACCGAGGCGGTCGGACAGCCGGGTGGCGTCGGTGACCGGGGTGGGCCGGCCCGCGTTGTCCTCGAGGATTCGCAGGTACTCCGCCCGAAAGGCCTGGTCGGCCCAGGCCGACCGGAAGGCCCGCTCCAGCTCCTGGCAGGCGGGGACCAACGACTCGGGAAGGAAGGCGCCGCCGTACTCTCCGAACCTTCCGTCGGGCGTGGGATCGCCCATGAGCCGGGCGGGGGAGGC